>CATMIT010000065.1 GCA_950069165.1 uncultured Flavobacteriales bacterium | reverse complement strand
GTTTTAGGTTACTGCCGCTGGGAAGAATGAGAACATTGTATTTACTGAGATCTTGCCAGCCAAGGCCCATTACATTAATAAGTGATGTACGACTTTTCATTCTTGAATCCAGTAAATGCCATGTGGCACCAAAACTGTAAGAACTAATAGGTTGCCCGGATGCAATGGCTATACGCGGATTAATTAGCATTGTAAAATCACCACTGCCCAAATCTGGACCGCTAGAAACCAATGCTGTATTTACTGCAAATATATTCAACCCATAATCAGAGGCCAGTTTTTTCAATAATTTTTTATTGAGTTCTTGATTAGCGTTTTCACGGATAATGACACTCCCTCTCGGAAAAAATTCACCTTCTACATTGAACGTTTCTTTCGCACACCATATTTTCACATTATTCTCTAATAGTCGGGCAAGAACATGATAAAACTGATCATCATTACTTTTGATTGCCCACCCATATTTGGGATTTTTACCGATTAGTTTCCCCTCTTTCCTGCTGGATTTATAGGGTTCCATTGGGATTTTTGGCATTGTTTTGGTGTAATAGCTCTCGGTCCCATACGCATGCGAGAGAGACCAGGCTGTGACATCATAAAGTGTTGAACCTTGGTCTTTCATGAGCTTCTGACGTTCTTTCTCCATACTTTTCGTGTCTAAACGAATATCAAATGACAAAATGTTATTTATTAATAGGTTCAACGGTTGGTTCATTGGAACAATCAATGATCCTGCAGGTATATTTTGCCGTGTCACCCGTTCACCAGTGCTGGTGGTAGCTTTTGGTAGTTTTAATTCCTTTTTATTTCTATAAACTTCGATGGTTTGCCGCTTTAATGTTTCCGCGAGGGCATCTAAACGACTGGTGTTTGATTCAGATGCAAATACAAATGCTTTTGAGGAGGCTTTTAGAATGCACCTTATCAATAATCAAATATTGGTGCAAAAAGTAGTGGAAGGGATGAAGAAAGAAAAGTATGGAAGAATTGTAAATATTATTTCCACCTCTGTAAAAGCACCAATTCCTGGTTTGGGAGTATCCAACACCATAAGGGCAGCAGTTGCTAATTGGGCAAAAACACTTTCCATTGAGTTGGGGGCTTATGGAATTACAGTTAACAATGTATTGCCAGGATTTACCAATACAAACCGCTTGAAATCTTTAATCAGCAAAAAGGCAGAAGTACAAGGGAAAACAGAAGATGAGGTTGCAACAGGAATGAAATCATCAGTTCCTGCAAACCGATTTGGACAGGCGAATGAAGTAGCAAATGCAGTGGCTTTTTTGTGTAGTCCGGCAGCTGCTTATATTAACGGAATCAATCTTCCAGTGGATGGAGGAAGAACGGCAAGTCTTTAGATAGACATGAGATGTTAGATAGTAGACATACGAGAAAAAACTCCCCTCCGTGGAGGGAAGCAGGCAGGTTCTCAAATCTCAATACTAACTTCTAAAATCTAAAAATAAAAATGGAAAAGATTTTAAATTATATAAATGGGGAATTAGTAGAGCCAACAAACGGAAACTATTTTGACAACTACAATCCATCTAATGGTCAGGTATATTCCTTAATTCCAGATTCTGAAAAACAGGATATAGATAATGCAGTAGCTGCAGCAAAAGAAGCATTCAAAACATGGGGTAAAACTACAAAACAAGAGCGTTCGGATATCCTGATGAAACTAGCGGACACCATTGAAAAGCATTCAGAGGAACTGATAAAAGCAGAAAGCAAGGACAATGGAAAACCAGAAACGTTAGCTGCTCATGTGGATATTCCAAGAGCACCTGCCAATATCCGATTTTTTGCGGGGGCGATTCTTCATGATAGTTCACAGATGCACGAAATGGATGGTATGGCCATCAACTATACTTTGCGTCAACCACTAGGTGTAGCAGCTTGTATTTCTCCTTGGAATTTACCTCTTTATTTGCTTACTTGGAAAATTGCACCAGCACTTGCTGCTGGAAATACAGTAGTTGCAAAACCTTCTGAAGTTACACCAATGACGGCTTATTTATTTAGTAAGATTTGTATTGAGGCAGGATTACCGAAAGGAGTATTGAATATCGTTCACGGATTGGGAAATAAAACGGGAGATCCTTTAACAACTCATCCTGATGTGCCTATTGTTTCTTTTACTGGAGGTACGCTTACCGGAAAACATATCGCAACTGTTACGGCTCCCATGTTCAAAAAACTATCATTGGAAATGGGAGGGAAAAATCCAAATATTGTTTTTGCAGATGCCAATTTTGAAAAAGCAGTAAGTACAGCTACTCGTGCAGCATTTACCAATCAAGGTCAAATTTGCTTGTGTGGTTCTCGCCTTTTTGTGCAAGAAGAAATTTATGATAAATTTAGAGAAGCTTTAGTTACCAAAACCTCCAAATTAAAAGTAGGTGATCCCAAAGACGCATCTTCTAATTTGGGAGCGGTAGTTTCTAAAGATCATATGGAAAAAATCCTATCCAAAATTGAACAGGCAAAAAACCTAGGTGGAAAAATATTAATTGGTGGAGAAAGAGAAATACTAGAGGGAGATTTGAAAGACGGATACTATATTCAACCAACTATTATTGAGGGGCTACCTTCTGATTGTGATATTAATCAAGAAGAAATATTTGGACCAGTAGTTTCTTTAATTCCTTTCAAAACAGAAGAAGAAGTTATTGAAATGGCCAATTCTACAAAGTACGGACTATCGGCATCTATCTTTACCGAAAACATAAGTAAAGCCCACAGAGTGGCTGCAAATATTGATTCTGGGATTGTGTGGATAAATACTTGGCTACTTAGGGATTTAAGAATTCCTTTTGGAGGAATGAAACAATCAGGAGTTGGGCGTGAAGGTGGATTTAAATCCTTAGAGTTTTTTACCGAACCTAAAAATGTATGTGTTAAAATATAAAAGATGAACACAGAACAATTTAATTCAGATAGAGCGCCAAAGGCGGTAGGTTTGTATCCTCACGCTCGCAGGCTTGGGAATTTATTATTCCTTTCAGGAGTTGGACCCAGAAAAGCAGGACAAACTGATATTCCTGGAGTAACTTTAAATACAAATGGAGAGATTGAAAGTTACAATATTGAAGAGCAATGTCATGCTGTTTTTAATAATATAAAATACATTTTGGAAGATGCAGGTTCCTCTTGGGAAAAGATAGTAGATGTTCAAGTTTTCCTGACTAATATGAAGGATGATTTTAAAACGTATAACAAAATTTATGCAGATTATTTTAAGGAGAATCAGCCTTGCAGAACAACAATTGAAATAAAGAGTTTACCAACTCCAATAGCAATAGAACTAAAAATAATAGCAACCATTTAAAACTAAAATTATGAGCGTAACAAGACCTTTTAATTTCCAGAAATGGATAGATGAAAACAGAGATTTACTAAAACCACCTGTGGGAAATAAGTGTATTTATCCCGAATCGGAGGATTTTATAATCATGGTGGTAGGTGGCCCTAACATTAGAAAAGATTATCATTATAACGAAACAGAAGAATTTTATTACCAAATAAAAGGAGATATTGTAGTGGGGATTCAGGAAGACGGAAAAGCAGTTGAAATCCCTATTAAAGAAGGGGAAATTTTTCTATTGCCTCCAAAAGTTCCACACTCTCCAAGGCGATCGGACGGCTCAATTGGTTTGGTAATTGAAGTAAAACGAAAAGAGGGGGAAATGGATGGCTTGCAATGGTATTGCGAAAATTGCAATCATTTACTACATAGTGTTACTTTTAAATTAAATAATGTAGAAAAAGATTTTCAGCCCAGATTTAAAGAATTTTATGGTTCGGATGAGTTAAGAACTTGTGATAATTGTGGGACAAAAATGGAGGTGGACGAGAGATTTATTTAAGATGGAGAAACTCTTTACCATAGATATTCATACACATATTTTGCCTAAAAATATTCCGAATTTTAACAAAAAATTTGGTTATGGGGAGTTTGTTCAATTGGAGCACCACAAACCGTGTTGTGCAAAAATGATGATGAACGATCAGTTTTTCAGAGAAGTGGAATCTAATTGTTGGGATGGAGATCAAAGAATAAAAGAGTGTGACCATCAAAATGTAGATGTTCAGGTTTTGTCAACCGTTCCGGTAATGTTTTCTTATTGGACCAGCCCAAAAGATGGTTTGGAAATTTCAAAATTTATAAATGACGATTTAATAAAAGTGGTTGACAAATCTCCAAATAGATTCGTTGGTCTTGGAAACATCCCCATGCAAGACACTAAACTTGCAATTAAGGAATTAGAAAGGTGCAAATCCATTGGGATGAAAGGTGTTCAAATTGGTTCACACATCAATGATTTAAACTTGGACGAGCCTGCCTTTTTCCCTATTTATGAAGCTTGTGAAGAGTTGGATATGTCACTTTTTGTTCATCCTTGGTGGTGGATGGCCAAAGAGAAAATGGATAAATATTGGCTTTCTTGGCTGGTGGGTATGCCCATGGAAACTTCCCTTGCCATTTGTTCTATGATTTTTAGTGGGGTGTTCGAAAAACTACCAAAACTCAGAGTAGCATTTGCTCATGGAGGAGGTTCTTTCCCTGCAACAATTGGTAGAATTGAACATGGATTTAATGTTCGACCTGATTTGGTAGCGGTAGATAATAATGTAAATCCGAAAGATTATTTGGGAGAATTTTGGTTGGATTCTTTGGTTCATGATGATAAAATGTTAGAATATATTGTGGAACTTATTGGGGAAGACAAAGTGGCACTCGGAACAGATTATCCTTTTCCCCTTGGAGAATTAGAACCGGGAAAATTGATACATGGTATGCCTTTTCCAATAAATGTCAAAGAGAAATTACTCTCTACAAATGCTCTGAGTTGGCTAAATATGAAAAAAGAAGATTTCATATAATGAAAGCAGAAGTTGAAATTGGAAATAAAAAATATAATGTTGATTTCTCAAAAGGAATTGATATTTCAATTCCACTAAATTTTAATGGAGTTCAGCCTAATACTTATGGAGTAGGCAGAGCAAGTTCGAAACCATTTCAAGATGGGAATTTTATTGGAGATACCCGGAAAGGAGGTCCGTGTAATTTCGAAACCTATAGTTTTACTCCACATTGTAACGGAACGCATACAGAATGTATCGGTCATATTACGGATGAAAGAATTGATATTTTATCCTCTTTAAATGAGGAAATGATTCCAGCTACCTTAATTTCAATCAGCCCTAAATCTACAACTGAAAACTATTATCCTGAATTAAATACAGAAGATTTAGTGATTACAAAACAAGAGTTGGAAAATAAATTAAAAGATATAAATCCAAATTTTTTGAATGCTTTAATTATAAGAACGATACCCAATTCTGAGAGTAAAAAAAGTAGAGATTATATGAAAGATATTCCTGCATTTTTCAGTATAGACGCCATGGAATACATTGTAAGTTTGGGAATACAACATTTGTTAGTGGATACTCCTTCTGTGGACAGATTATTAGATGATGGCCATCTTTCGGCTCATAATATTTTTTGGGAAACAAAAGGCAAACAGTTCAATCTGAATACCAAAAACAAAACCATCACAGAAATGATTTTTGCTTCTGAAAATATTAAAGATGGACGCTATTTATTAAATCTGCAAATCCCCGCATTTGTATCGGATGCAGCACCAAGCAGACCTATAATTTACAAAATAAATGAATTATAAAAATACTTTAGAATTTGCTTTAGAATTAGATGCAAATGATGAATTGCAACATTACCGAAATGAGTTTCACATTCCATTACAGAAAAATGGAGAAGAACATATTTATCTTTGTGGAAACTCATTGGGATTACAAGCAAAAAGAACAGCAGTATTCATAAATCAGGAATTAGCAGATTGGGCAACATTTGGTGTAGAAGGACACTTTCACGCCAAAAACCCTTGGATGCCTTATCACGAATTTTTGACTGAAAGTTACTCCAAAATTGTTGGGGCAAAACAATCGGAAGTTATTGCAATGAATACCCTTACGGTAAACCTACATTTGATGATGGTTTCTTTTTACCAACCAACTGAAAAAAGGCATAAAATTATTATTGAAGCAGATGCCTTTCCATCTGATATTTATGCTGTAGAATCCCAAATAAAATACCATGGATATTCAGTTGAAGATTCTTTAATAAAACTTACTCCCAGAGGTGGAGAATCAGCAATACGCACAGAAGATATTGAAGCAATAATTGAAAGAGAAGGAGATGAAATTGCACTTATTATCTTGGGAGGAGTGAACTATTATACGGGTCAGGTTTTTGACTTTGAAACCATCACAAAATTAGGACAAGATAAAGGAATTGTTGTAGGTTTCGATTTGGCACATGCAGCCGGAAATGTAAAATTAGACCTGCATAATTGGGAAGTTGATTTTGCAGTTTGGTGTTCCTACAAATACTTAAATTCAGGTCCTGGTTCGGTAGCGGCAGCCTTTGTGCATGAGAAACACCATCATTCCAATTTACCAAGATTTGCAGGTTGGTGGGGGCACAATAAAGAAGATCGTTTTGAAATGCCAGATGAATTCAGTCCGATAAAATCGGCAGAAGGATGGCAATTGAGCAACCCTTCAATTTTATCCTTAGCAGCAATCCGTGCTTCCCTTTCTGTTTTTGATGAGGTAGGAATGGATAAATTAGTCAGAAAATCAAAACAACTAACGGATTATTTACTATTCCTTTTAGATAGCATTGAAACAGACAGAATAGAAATTATTACCCCAAAAGAAAGAGGCTGTCAAATTTCTATCAGAGTAAAAAATGGAAACAAAGAGTTGTTTGATAAAATAACGGAAAAAGGGGTAATTGCTGACTGGAGAGATCCGGATGTAATTAGAGTAGCTCCCGTTCCGCTTTATAATAGTTTTTCGGATGTATTTAATTTTTACAATATATTAAAGACCGTGCTCTAATGAAGAAAGATATTACCATTGTTGGGGCAGGATTAGTGGGCTCTTTATGTGCTGTGTATATGAGTAAAAGAGGACATAAAGTAACGATTTACGAAAGAAGAAAAGATTTGCGTTCAGAGATTATTGCTGCAGGAAAATCTATCAATTTGGCACTATCAGAAAGAGGATGGACTGCCTTAAAAAAGGTAGGGATTGATAAGCAAGTGATGAAAATTGCTATACCAATGTATAAGCGAATTATGCATGATGAAAAAGGAGCTCTTTCTGAGCAAGCATATGGGAATGAAAATCAGGCAATTTATTCTGTTTCCAGAGCTCAACTGAATTTTTTGTTGATGGAAATGGCGGAAAAAGAAGGTGCTGTTTTAGAATTTAATCAAAAGTGTATTGATGTAGATTTGGAAAACGCTATAGCAACTTTTCAGGAAACAAATACAACTAATAAACAAACCGTTTCAGCAGATTTGGTAATTGGGGCAGATGGTACCTTTTCAGAAGTGAGGAATCAAATGGTTGCAAAAAATAAGCAAGAATATTCGTATAATGAGATAGATCATGATTATAAAGAATTATTGATTCCTGCAGGGGAAAACGGAACCCATTTGTTAGATAAAAACGCATTACACATTTGGCCAAGAGGTGAATTTATGCTTATTGCACTTGCCAATTTGGATGGCAGTTTTACCTGCACTTTGTTTGCTCCCAAAAAAGGAGAAAATTCATTTGAAGGACTAAAAACTAAAGAGGAGGTGGAACATTATTTTGCAAGAGTATTCCCAGATTTTACAGATTTAATTCTTAATTTATACGAGCAATGGGTAAACAATCCTACTTCTACTTTGGGTATTGTAAAAACTTTTCCTTGGAATGTAAATGACACAACTTTACTTATTGGTGATGCAGCACACGCTACCGTTCCTTTTTATGGACAAGGAATGAATGCCTCTTTTGAAGATGTAGCTGTTTTAGATAGCATTATCGATAAACATGAAGACGATTGGGAAACCATTTTTAAAACCTATCAATCGGTTAGAAAAGCAGATGCAGATGCTATTGGCGAGTTAGCCGAAGAGAACTATTACGAAATGCGTGATCACGTTGCTAACCCAATGTTCAAAACAAAGCGCCTGCTAGAAATGCAATTAGAAAAACATTTCCCAGAGCACTATTTTTCAAAATATTCGATGGTCACATTCAATGAAAATATTGGCTATCACGAAGCTATGACCAAAGGTCGTGCGCAAGACAAAGCCATTTTAAACATGATTGCAGACAATGAGATATCGATAACAGCAGATATGACTTATGAGCAATTAGAAAAGGCTTTACAAAAAG
>CATMIT010000064.1 GCA_950069165.1 uncultured Flavobacteriales bacterium | reverse complement strand
CACAGGCATTACAAGCATCAAGGTGTGTTCTCCTTCTTCTTGTCCATCTAAGGGTAGAATAATTCCAGCTCTATTTGGGGCACTCATTTCAATACTAATTTGCTCAGCACCAATATTACTTAGCATTTCAATTACAAATTTAGAATTAAAGCCAATTTCCATATCCTCTCCTTCATATTGGCAAGTAAGGCGTTCTTCCGCTTGGTTAGCAAAATCCAAATCCTCTGAAGTAATCAATAATTCACTTCCTGTAATTTTAAATTTTATTTGGTGGGTTGTTTTATTCGCAAAAATCGATACCCTTTTGATTGAAGCCAAAAGTTCGGCTGTTTCAATGCTTAGTTTGTTCGGGTTTTCTTTCGGAATTACCGCCTCATAATTTGGGTATTTCCCATCTACCAAACGGCAAATAATAGTAGTATCATCAAAGCTAAAAAGGGCATTGGTTTCGTTATATTCCATCTTAATTTCGGAGCCCTCTACCAAAGTATTTTTTAATAAAGTTAGGGGTTTCCTTGGCAAGATAAAGGATGCGGTACTATCGGCAGTAACATCCGTTCTGCTGTGGCAAACCAGTTTATGAGCATCAGTTGCTACAAATGAGATCTTCTCTGTTGAGAACTCACAAAAGACTCCTGACATGACTGGTCGTAACTCATCATTTCCAGCAGCAAAAAGGGTTTTATTAATTGCTTTAATTAGTACATCTGCATTAAAATTGGCAGTAGCTGCTGATTCTAATGCAGGCATTTTCGGAAATTCCTCTGCATTTTGCCCTGCCAATTTATACTTTCCGTTTTCCGAACTAATTTCAATACCAAAATTATTGCTATCCACCAAAAAAGTAAGGGGTTGAGAGGAGAAGGTTTTTAGGGTATCCAAAAGTAAGCGAGCAGGAATGGCAATCTTCCCGTTTTCCCCAGCTTCTGCTTTTAATTTTGTCATCATTGTGGTTTCCAAATCAGAGGCATAGATACTAATTTCCCCATCCGAAACATCAAACAAAAAGTTATCAAGTATGGGCAGGGTATTGTTAGTGGAAAGCACACCACTTAGTTTTTGTAATTCTTTCAGCAAGGCCGAGCTATCAACAATAAATTTCATTTCCGTTTTTTATTTTAGTGCGAACAAATATATAAGATTAGTTTTTATAGCAAAAATTATTCTCCTTTCAATTCATCAATAGTAATTAACAGTTTGTTGAAAACATAGTTTTGAATCAGCATTACATCTCCAGAATTAAGTGTTGCATACATTCTTTCAACCGTATATTTTTCTGCCTCAGTTTTTGGCCTATCCTTATCTCTCATCTGATAAATAATTAAAGAATCCACTCCATTTTGATGCGCTACAATTAGAGCGTAAAGTTTTTTAGATTCCTCTAATTTTGCTCTTACACTTTCCTGCTTAAAAGTTTCACAATTTATATTTTGAAAAAGATTTAAATAAGTAAAAAGTGCTTCTTGCTGTGCTTTTACTTCTTTTTTTTGATTATTGAAAAGCAATAAATTTCCATCCTCATTTTTAAGGGTAAATGAAGAATCTTGTCCTCTTTCATTTATTAATGTAATAGAGATAATTCCCTTAGCATTGAGATTAAAAATATTTTTATCTCTCCAAATAATACTATTTACTTCTTGTCCTTGCAAGCCATAGCGTGGGCCCATAATTCCATTAAAACCTATAATGTGCATTATGTAGGGTTGCTCCTGATTTTCAAGCAACATATAAGTGCCAGTATGGTCAGCAGTATTGTTACCAATAGTGTAAGTTTTTGTTGGCTTTTTATTAAGGTTCTGGTAAATCTCAATTTTCACTCCATTGGTTGCCAAATCTTTTATTACTCTGTTGTAACTACTTTCAGGAACAGGTCTTTGCACACTGATATTTTTGATGGTTTTAAGAATAATATGCATGGCATTATTTCTAACTTTATATCTATTGTTTATCTGCCAATTATTTTCCATTCTATCAAGTGTGATGCTTTCTCCTTTCAGGTCCACAATAAAAATTTTAGTAATACTAGCGGTGTCGGTTACTGCAAAATCATAAGCTAAACTACTATTGCTATTTTTGAACTTTAATTGCCACAAAAGCACAATCAAGAGCAATATAATTGCTAATATTATATAAGTATTTTTCTTTGTTTTAAGCATATTTTTTCTTTTTGGAGTAGCTATAAAATATTCCTAAAATAATGATAATAAGAATTGGTAAAAGTAAATTCAATAGCTGAATATAGAACTTGTATTTCTGTACTTTCTCTTTGTCAAGCAATCTAAGTTGTAACTCTTTTGTTTTCAGTGGGCTTAGAAGTAAATCCTGATTATTATCACACAAATAATGTACAGCATTCATGATGAAAGTTTTATTTCCAGGATAAATAAATTTACCAAATTTATCATAGCCCAAAGGGTACACATTTCCTGTTTTTTCTGAATAAGTATTTCGGATAATGTCCCCATCACTTACTATAATCATTTTAGTGTTTTTGCTGTTTTCTTTAAAATCAAAGTTTTTCTTTTTTGGTGTTATTCTATTTTTAAAAACAGATTCAAACTCTCCTTCCAAAAGCACTGCTATTGGAATATCTGGCTTGTTAAAGTAATCTTCTTTTGGAGGGGTTTTCAAAATCCCTAAACTTACCCTATGTGGACTAGGGGATAGCATTGCATTTGCAGAACTATGCAATAAAATGGTTTTGTTTATTCTGTTCCTTATGGTGTCCATAGAGCTTACAAACTCACATTTTATGGCATCCAATCCTTTTGAAATAGGATGATCGGAATCCGAAAAAAGCAAAGGATAATAAGGCCAGGAGAAAAAGGATTGCTGTGGCATATTTCCACTATAGCCGGTAATTATTGGAATTTCAGTTGCCCTTTTATCTTGCAGTAAATCGGCATTAATTCTCACCCCATATTTGAAAAGCATATCATCCAGATTAAGCTGATTTTTTTGCGCCATAAAATAGCCATCCGATTGTTGTAAAGAATCCATATTTGCATTTACACCATCTATAAGCCAAAGTATATTTCCTCCTGCCATTATGTATTGGTCAATTAGCAATTTGTCCAAATTATTAAAAGCAGTTTTTGGCTTTGCTATTAAAAGCACTTTAAAAGTTTTTAACTTTTGCAATTGCCTTGCCAAGTTTGCCTCTTTTGTAGTGCTATCCAATTCAAACTCAGTAATATCAAAATGCTCAATATCGTAATATTCAGATAAACAGTAACTATCAGACAAAACGGAATAAGAAATGTCGGCAACTTCTATTTCGTTTAATTCTCCATGTCCTGATAAAAAAGCAATTTTTTCTTTTCGGTTTTTAGTAAGTTTCGATATAGCAGAAATGAACTCATATTCAAGTGCCTCAATGGAATTATTTAGTGCCACTTCTGGATGTACACCCAATTCGTTCTTTAGCAATTGCAGTGCTAAATGTTTTTCTTTATAGTAAATAATTGCCCCAGGAAAAATGATGGAACTGCTCATGCCGGCTTGCTCTTTTACTTGCAAATCGGTAGGTTGCAGTCCTAGCTCTACTAGTTGTTTGTAAACTGCATTTCTATCTTTTTCGCTACTGCTTTTGGAAGGGTTAATAAATTCAAAATCAATTTTTTTACCCGCAATATTTTTAAATCCTTGCAATACTTCTGAGCTCTGTTTTTGTAAGCGTTTAAAACCAGCAGGAAAATCGCCATCCAAATATACTTTGATGTAAATCAAATCATCTAGGTTTGTTAAAACTCTTTTTGTTTCTTCTGAGAGCGTATGTCTTTTTTCGCTTGTTAAATCCACACGAAAATGAAAAAAACCACCAATTGCATTGAGCAAAATAATAAATATAATACTATAAGTTAAGGGAAGAAATATTCTATTTTTCACCATCTACCTTTTTAATTGAATTGCGGTTTTGCTGAGCATCAGAAAAAGAAAACACAAACTCATAAAATATAAAATATCACGACTATCAATCACCCCTTTACTCATAATGCTATAATGGTTAGCTATTCCTAGATCACTAATAAAAAGATCAAAAATTTGCAAAAAAGCAATTTCACTTAAAACACCAAAACCATAATAGATGATAACATTACAAATAATGGCTATTAAAAATGCCACTACTTGATTGGAGCTTATGGAAGATGCAAAAATCCCTATTGCAATAAAAACAGAGGAAAGCATAAGTAAGCCCAAATAAGACCCCATAATCCCGCCAAAATCCAAATTACCGATAGTCTCTCCCAAAAAATAGATACTAATAAAATAAATGAGTGTTGGCAAAATTGAAAATAAAACAAGAACATTTGCCGCCAAAAATTTGCTCAGTACTACATTCCATAATGATATTGGCTTGGTAAGTAAAACCTCCATTGTTCCTGAGCGGTATTCCTCTGAGAACAAGCGCATACAAATGGCTGGAATAAAAATTAGGAATAAAATTGGAGCAAGCATAAAAAAGGAATCCATATTGGCATAACCAAATTCTAATACATTAAAATCTCCTTTAAAAATCCACATACAAAGGCCATTTACCATTAGGAAAATAACAATTGTTAGCAATCCGGTAAGGGAGCTAAAAAACTGATTTATTTCTTTTCTAAAAAGCGCAATCATTTAAATTCTATCCTTATGTAATCGTGCAATTTAAGCCCTAATAAATCGGTAGCTCTACCTTTGTTTTGTGCTATTTCCAACATGCTGTTTGCACTAAAAATAGCTAATTTTTCCCCCTCATGAGCGTCTTTATATTTTTCTATAATTTTGGATATTCTTTCGTTTTCTCTTCCAAACAAAATAACAAAATCACGACCCTTTCTTACTTGCTCAAATAATTTCTTACTTATGTTGGTAGTAGCATTTCCGTAACTATCGATATAAACAACTGCTCCTTTTATTATGTCATTTTTTGTATTTATATCGTGTTCTGTTACTGGTTTTAGTTCTGATTTTACATCTGAAAATTCACTGATTTCTTTACCTATAATTTCAAGTGTTCCTCCACGCGCAATATGACATGCCGCAA
The DNA here is from genome assembly GCA_950069165.1 of uncultured Flavobacteriales bacterium. Taxonomy (GTDB): domain Bacteria; phylum Bacteroidota; class Bacteroidia; order Flavobacteriales; family BACL11; genus DUAL01. The sequence goes on along the minus strand of CATMIT010000064.1, from coordinate 3,314 downwards.
TTACAAACACATCTTTTATTGGAAAAGTTAAGGAGTCCGTATTCTGAGAAATATTTAGTTGCACTATTTTGTCGGGTTTTAACTCATCAAACAGAAGGGAAAAAGTACCGTTATCGGTTCCAATGAAGTAATGTCCCCCTGCAAAAACTGCTAAATGAGAATTTTGTATAGATAGCTCAGAATCAACACCTAAAATATGAATGCTTCCTTCAGGGTAATTTTTATAGCAATTTCGGATAACATAAGCGGTTTGAGAAATATTAAAGGCCTCAATATTATGTGTTATATCCACAATGTTTACATCCGGAATTTGGCTAAGGATTGCACCCTTAACAGATGCTACATAATGGTCTTTCAATCCAAGGTCAGTAGTGAGTGTAATTATCGGCATATATTACTAAAATAATACTTAAAAAAATTGTTAATTTGCAGTGGTCAAAAGTAATGATAAAACAATTGAAAATGATTATTTAATGAGTGAAAAAACAATTAAGATTAAAGGAGTCGATTTGGTACTGCTATTTGGTGCTAACAACAAAAAATTTGAACGACTCAGTAATTTATTCCCTTCACTTAAAATAATTGCCAGAGGAAACACAATAAAAGTTATCGGCAAAACGGACGATATCTTATTTTTCCAGCAAAAATTTGATGCTATTTTAAAGCATGTTTACCAGTATGATAGTTTAACTATTAGCCAAATGGAACGTCTTGTTTTGGAAGATGAACATAATATTCTATCAGAAGAAAACGACCTTATACTTCATGGGCAAAAAGGGAAACTAATAAAAGCCAGAACGGTTAACCAAAGAAAAATGGTAAAGCAGTCAGAAGCAAATGACATGCTTTTTGCAATAGGCCCAGCTGGAACAGGAAAGACATATACTGCTGTTGCTTTGGCAGTTAGGGCTTTAAAACAAAAGCAAGTAAGAAGAATAATTCTTACACGACCGGCAGTAGAAGCAGGGGAGAATTTGGGATTTTTACCTGGTGATTTGAAAGAAAAATTGGATCCTTATTTGCAACCGCTTTATGATGCACTTTTGGATATGGTACCGCCAGAAAAATTAGCTGACTATACCGAACATGGTATCATACAAATTGCTCCTTTGGCTTTTATGAGAGGAAGAACTTTAGACAACGCATTTGTAATTTTAGATGAAGCGCAAAATTCTACCGAAAGTCAGATTAAGATGTTTTTGACTAGAATGGGAAAATCGGCAAAATTTGTAATTACAGGAGATGTTACTCAAATTGATTTACCTAAACATCAACCCTCAGGATTGGTGTTGGCGAAAAAAATATTGAACAAAACAGAGGGCATAAGTTTTGTAATCCTTGACGAAAGAGATGTAATACGGCATACGCTAGTTAAAAAAATAATTAAAGCATTTCAAAAACCTAAAAAAGAAAAATAAAATGATAAACACAATTGTAAAAACAGAATTCACTTTTCCTGAGCAAACCAAGCTCTATAAAGGAAAAGTAAGAGATGTATATACCATAAATAAAGATACACTTATCATGATTGCAACTGATAGAATTTCGGCTTTCGACCACGTATTGCCAAAAGGAATTCCTTTCAAAGGGCAAGTGCTAAACCAAATTGCATCTAAATTTTTGAAAGCTACTACTGATATTGTTCCTAACTGGTTAGAAGCTACTCCGGACCCATCTGTTTCGATTGGCAAAAGGTGTGAGCCTTTTAAAGTAGAGATGGTAATAAGAGGATATCTTACTGGCCATGCTTGGAGGGAATATAGAGATGGAAAAAGAATGTTGTGTGGCGTTTCAATGCCTGATGGAATGAAGGAAAATGACAAATTTCCAATGCCTATTCTTACTCCAACAACAAAGGCAGATGTAGGGCATGATGAAGATATATCAAGAGAAGAAATATTAGCGCAAGGATTAGTTAGTGAGCAAGATTATTTGCAGTTGGAAAATTATACCAAAGCATTATTTGCAAGAGGAACTGAAATGGCGGCAGAAAGAGGGTTGATTTTAGTAGATACAAAGTATGAGTTTGGAACAGACAATGGGGGTGTTATTACTTTAATTGATGAAATTCATACCCCAGATTCTTCCCGGTATTTTTACAAAGATGGCTATCAGCAAAGCCAAGATAGAGGCGAAAAACAAAAACAACTTTCCAAAGAATTTGTTCGTCAATGGCTTATTGAAAACGGATTTCAAGGGAAAGAAGGACAATCTATACCTTTTATGAGTGATGAGTTTGTCGCTTCCGTTTCGGAGAGATACATTGAGCTTTTTGAGCATATTACAGGAGAAAAATTCGTAAAACAAGAAGTGAAGGATGTACTGAAAAGAGTGGAGCAAAACATTTTGAATTATCTAGCTTACAAAATTTCGTAAATTTGTTGAAAATAAAAAAACAAAAATAATGAAAAATGTTTTTACTTTACTCTTTATTTGTTCTGCTATTTTATCCTTTGCACAGATAAATGTAGGAAATAATCAAACCATTTGCTTGGGCGATACAGCTCAAGTAATTGCAACTACTTCCGTGCAAGCAAGTACAGATTCCTATCAAGTTACTAGTATCACTTTTGCACCCGAAACGACTTCCGGAACTTCCATTACACTCACAGATGATGATGTGGAAGGTCCTTTTCCTATTGGTTTTACTTTCCAATTTTATGGCATTAATTATACCGACTTTTATGTAGGATCAAATGGATGGCTAGGTTTTAGTAGTAGTCAACCAACTTCTTATATTGCTTCCCCAATTCCAGATGCAACAAGTACAGTTATGCCAAGAAATTGTATTATGCTTTCTTGGGAAGATTTAAATCCTGCAACAGGAGGGCAAGTATTGTACCAAACAATAGGTACAGCTCCAAACAGAAAATTGGTTTTCACATTTGATAATGTTCCTTATTTTGGAAGTACCACTGCTGCAGGTCCAATTACTTTTCAAGTGGTACTTTATGAAGGAAGTAATGTAATTGACAATCATATTACGGATAAACCCCTACACATTAACCCGTCTGTTCAAGGCATTCATAACTTATTAGGGACAAGCGCTACTGTTGTTCCTGGCAGAAATGCTACTGTTTGGTCAGCTAACAATGAGTCAGTTCGTTATTTTCCTTCTGGTGTTTCTTGGTTTGATGTGAATTCTGGGCAAATGGTTGGAGTGGGAGATACCTTAAATTATTCTCCTACACAAACTACTTTTGTTGCAGGGCAAATTATTGATAGCATAGGGCAAGTCCATTCCGATACTATGCGAATAAATGTATTAAATACCCAAATCACATCCTCAGGTTTATCTTTATGTAATGGGCCTA
>CATMIT010000063.1 GCA_950069165.1 uncultured Flavobacteriales bacterium | reverse complement strand
AGAGTTTACAATACGGGTTACAATTAGAGGTGTTATTTCTAGTAAATTGTCGTCCTCTCATCCCGACTTTTTTTCTATCTTAGCATTATGAAAAAACTATTACTACTATTACTATGTGTGCCTTTGATATTTAGTTCTTGTTTTTTGCACAGAGAGGTAAAAATATCTACTCAAAACAAAGAATCTAACTTACAAATAGTTGAAGCATCTTGCGGTCAATGCAAATTTAATCTTCCTGGTAAGGGATGCGACCTTGCTGTTAGAATTGAAGGAAAAGCATATTTTGTTGACGGAACAAAGATAGATGATCATGGTGACGCTCATGCATCTGGAGGTTTTTGCACAACAATTAGAAAGGCTTATGTAGAGGGTGATATAATTGATAATCGTTTCAAATCAAAATACTTTAAACTAATTCCATTAGACTAAGAATAAAATGAAAAAACTACTACTCATATTATTTTGCTTACCAGTCTTTGCATTTGGGCAAATGACTCCGTATTGTGATTCTATTGAGATTAATTTACTATCAATAGATACATTCTCTAATCCAAGAACTATTGATTTTGAGGTGATCCCTAACTATTTTACTAATTATAATTTTCCTTACTGTGGCTTATTTCTCTTAGATAATAATGGAGATACACTGGCTTATCAACCTCTACTTTCAGGAAATGTTTATGGTATTACTCAGGGCCTAACTGAAACCAGAACACTTGAAGCAACATCAAATTTTAGTTATTTCTTTTCTGGTGAAGTACAAATAGTTAATGATTGGCACTCAGGTGGGCCAACTTATTTGGCATGTTCATTTCCAATTAATTTTATGCCAACCGGAGTTAACATTATTTCTCAGAAAGACAAAAGGATCTATAAGTTGTTAGATATATTTGGAAGAGAAACAAAAGAAATAAATCAACTTCTCTTTTACATCTATGATGATGGAACGGTTGAGAAACGAATAACAATAGAATGAAAAACTACTACAAATAATTCAAATAATTGTTTTTTGATTTTAAATAATATTTAAATTTACCAAAGTTCTAAAGCCATAGGAAATGCGGGGGACCTATTCGGGTACCTTTTGAGTGGGCTAATCGAGTAAATTATCGTCCTCTCATCCCGACTTTTTTTCTACTTTTGTTTCAAACATAAAATCACAATCTACTAATTCCTCTCTTTCGGCTGTATTAATAGAATATTGAAATCCTTTCCTTAGGGAGTAAGCCCCGTATTCTCCTTTTTTATTTATGGCTAAAAACCCTACTTGAAATTCATGTGGATCTCTCTGTCCTTCAATAATTCTGTGCACTGCTATTTCGCATGCCTCTTGTGGCGACTTCCCCTGACGCATTAATTCCACAATAAGGAATGAGCCAGACATTTTCATTACCGATTCTCCTTTTCCAGTAGCACAAGCCGCCCCATATTTATTATCCACAAAAAGCCCCGCCCCAATAATAGGGGAATCGCCCACTCGACCGTAATATTTCCAGGCCAAACCAGAGGTCGTGCAACTCCCTGATAGATTGCCGTGATTATCTAGAGCAATCATCCCTATGGTATCATGGTTATGTTGGTCGATAAACATAGCATCTTGCGGATGATTGTCCATCCAACTTTCCCATCTTTTCTTGGCATTTTCGGTGAGCATATTTTGCTCTGTAAAGCCTTGTTTTAACGCAAATTGTAAGGCCCCATCTCCAACCAATAAATGATGTGGAGTTTCTTCCATAACTTTTCTGGCAACAGCCACTGCATTTTTGATGTTCTTCAAAAAAGCCACCCCACCACAATTGCCTTCATGGTCCATTATGCAAGCATCAGTGGTTACATTTCCTTCCCTGTCTGGCATACCACCATAACCTACTGAGGTAACCTCAGGATCAGATTCCGCAACCATTACCCCCTGCTCTACAGCATCTAATGAACTGCCGTTTACTTTTAAAATCTCCCAAGCTTTTTTGTTAGCATTTACGCCATGTTTCCAGGTGGAAAGCACGATTGCTTTTTTCATATTAATTTGATTTTTCTACCCAATCTCCGTGTTTTTTTATTAACCTTATTAAAGAATTAACGGCCTCCCCTTCTGGAATATTTTTCTCTATCACAGTTTGTTCTTTATAAAGCGTGATTTTGCCAGGACCTGTTCCTACATAGCCGTAATCTGCATCTGCCATTTCTCCTGGTCCGTTTACAATACAACCCATAATTCCAATTTTCACTCCTTTCAAATGGTCTGTTTCTTTTCTGATTTTTGCTGTGGTTTCTTGTAAGTCGAAAAGGGTTCTTCCACAAGATGGACAAGAAATATATTCCGTTTTTGAAATTCTTGTTCTGCTGGCTTGTAAAATCCCAAATGCCAAAGAATTGATACTCTTATCACTTCCACAATTTTCTGCTGCTATAAAAATGCCGTCTCCCAAACCATCTAATAAAAGTGCACCAAAATCGGAAGAAGCAGAAAGTTGTAATTGTTCCTCCGATAAATTACCATAAGCCCTACCAATAATAACTGGAGTTTTTATCTTGTTATTCATCAGTACAGTAAAAAGTTTTCTTTGCTCTGCCATTCCGTTTTTATTATAAGTGTCTATCAGTAAAACGACTGTTTTATCTTTTTTTAGTTTGCTAAAAAGTTCTTCTGATAAATCAGACAAACAGATATAAACTACATTTAGCTTTTCGGAAAATTCCGTATTTTCTAAATACTCACTAACTGTTAAAAAAGGAAATCCTTTCTTGTGAGTTAGCCATTTTTTATAATTGAAAATAGTCCCTAAAGTTCCCGGAACTTCAAAGTCCACATCCTGATTTCCTACAAAGACGAAATCGGCTGCCATATCAGAAATATGCCACTTATCCAAAGGAACGGAATAGTTGTAGCCCAATGTAAAAAAGGAGGCGGGCGTAATTTTTTCTTTTAGGCAAAAATCTGACATTACCACAGGTACATTTCCTCCTCCAATATTCAACACCTCATCTGTTTCTCTCCGCACATAATCAAATGCATGCAAAGGATTTTTTGTTATTTCTTCAATTTTATCATGGGCTTCAATCCCTTCAAAATGAGTAAGTAAATTTTTAGCAACTGGCATTTCAAATTCAGAGGCTTCCGTTAAAGAAACTCGAATGGTATCCCCTAATCCATCTGCTAAAAGCGTTCCAATTCCTACTGCCGATTTTATCCGCCCATCTTCTCCTTCTCCTGCTTCTGTAACGCCCAAATGAAGCGGATAATTCATGCCTTCTTTTATCATTTCATTTACCAAAAGGCGATAGGCCTGCACCATTACTCTGGTATTAGATGCTTTCATAGAAAGAATAATTTCATGATAATCCTCATCCCTACAAATACGTAAAAATTCCATTGCCGATTCCACCATTCCTTTTGGCGTATCACCATAACGAGATAAAATCCTATCGGAAAGGGAACCATGATTAGTACCGATCCGCATTGCCGTTCCATGCTCTTTACAAATATGGACCAAAGGCGTAAATTTTTCTCTAATTCTATCTAGTTCTGCATTATAACTCTCATCCGTATATTCTAATGTTTCAAACCTTTTTTTATCAGCATAATTCCCAGGATTTACCCTGACTTTTTCCACAATTCTTGCCGCAATTTCAGCCGCATTTGGGGTATAATGAATATCGGCAACAATGGGAGTAGTATATCCTCTTTTTCGTAATTCGTCTTTTATATTTTGTAAATTTTCAGCTTCCTTTTTACTTGGGGCAGTAATTCTTACTAGTTCACAACCACTTTCAATCATCCTAATGGATTCCTCCACAGTGGCCATGGTATCCATGGTATCAGTGATGGTCATAGACTGCACTCGGATGGGATTCTCTCCCCCAAAACCGATATCCCCAACCATTACTTCTCTTGTTTTAAAACGAGAAAATTTTGTTAAACTATTACAATACTGCATTATAATTTCACTACTTTTTTAATGATTTTTTCAGTGGAATTCTTGATATGGATAAAATAAACACCCATTGGTAAATGACTTATATCAATCTGATTTGAAATCACCCCTTGAAAATTGACTTCCGTTTTCATCACTATTTTTCCTAAATTATTAAATAGCAGAATGCTTGTCTTTTCATTAATAAATCCTACAATAAAAATACTTTCTTTTGTTGGATTTGGAAATATTTTCCAGGGATATTTTTCTTGATCTTCTGTTGAAGTTATATTTTCTACTCTGAATTCATGAATAATATATTTTCCAAAATCGGGCTCGAAATAATTTACCTCTGGCGCATTACAACTTATTGGAGTGGTAATAAAGCGCACAACTCCTGAGCCATCATTATTTGCCCAAAAATCTAACCCATCATCATCTGTGTCCATTACTTCAAATCGATAACAACCAGGGCTCAGCAGAATAGTGTCTCTATATTGTGTGCCCCAACTAAGCGGTCCACTTGTATAGATCGTATTTCCTTGACTATCATAAATATCCCAAGTAGTTTCAGAAATAAATGGCATTGAGGTTCCAGAATTAGTTTGAATACAAAGTCCAAAAAAACTTGGATAAATAGGGGTTGGTGCAAATGGAGATTTAAAAAGATTGTTGTGTGCATATTGGTCTATACTGCCATTTGGGGATTTTACCTCCACATAAAAAATATTATTTATGGTATCTAAACTTTGCCAAAGCGTAGCGGTGGATGGTAATTCCAATTCCTCTTTTTCTAAAAAATCTAAATTCCCGCTCCAAGAATAGGTTTCTGGAGTAGTGGCATTGTTTATCCAATAGTCAATAGTTAAAGCAGTTAAAGTAGCACTTCCAGTATTTTGAATCACTACTTTTGGATTTCCGCAAATAGGATTGGTTCTGGAATGCACTACTTTATCCGTAGGAGACAGTACCTCTACTATTGCGGCATCTAAAGTAAAATTAGGAACTCCATAACTTACTAACTGATTACTTACCCAATAATTTGAACTCCCACCTGAATTGACCCCATAATCCAAAATATGAGCTTGTCCTGGTGTAACTAATGATGTAATGTCGACTTGCCTTAAATCAGTTGCTTTACCCGGACACCAACCTGCCCTATCGTAAATCCAAGTGCCTCCCTGCGGATAAACAGGATTGTCAGCGCATTCAGTCAATACTTGCCAGCTTTCAATAGGTGGATTTACTCCATCAACATTCAAATAATGTGTTCTCGGAATAAACTCTCCATCTTGCCCATGCCCTGTAATTACACTTCTGATTTTATATGATGATGCATTTGCAAGCATTAAATTCGATCTTGGTTCAAAAGCTCTATCCGACATAATAGTTGAATAGCCCTTGGATTGTGGCCTCCATATTTGTTGCATCTCTAATACATCTCTTGGAGGTGTCCCTACAATAAAATGAAACTTAATATCTAAATCTTCTTGCCATTGTCCTCCTCCACCAATAGTCATCTGTTTTGGTCCTTTCAAGACAGGTGCAAAATCTGTGACGTCAAAATACCAACTCTCACCAAATTCTCCAAAATCAACACCCATTCCATAAGGTGTAACAAAAGACATAATCTGAAAAACCATAGGATAACGATTATAATAATTCAACTCATTAATATTTATCATCCCATCAATATGAGTAGTGTCTATATCGGTTATGATCCCACTTGTATCATAAGTATAAGTATAGCTTAGTGATTCCCAAAGTGTGTCAATTAAAACAATTCCAATGCTATCATTTTGCATAGTACTATAATTTGGAAAAATATCTCTTAGTGTCACAATATTTGGTGTAGCTAACAAAGAATCAATGATGGTATCATTCATTATAGAAATTATATATTCTCCTTGGTAGAACAAAATATTTGGGCGAAATGCAGTGGAGGAAAAGAAGGTAGGAATATTTTCTCCTTGACTAATTTCCCACTTTACATTACCGTTAAATATTGCTTCTTGACTATAAATAGAATTATCATTAGCTGTATTTCCACTACCTTCATTAAATGGATAATACCCCACCAAATTAGCATAACTTGTATGAGTAAAGTCTAACCTTTGATGCATCCATTTTTGAATAGTAGTATCACCTAACTCCTGATTGAAGATTCTGAGTTCTTTTATTTTTCCGTGCCAAAAATAACCTGCTCCATTTGCCCTTGAAGCAAGTTTGAAAGATTGTATATTCATTGATTTTGTTTTCCCTGTTCCGCTATGCCACAATTGCCCATTTCTGTAAATCTTCATGCTTCCTGTAATTGCATTTTTTGTAAACGCCCAATGACTCCAACCTCCTGTGTATTCATTTAAATTAGCTGCTTTGTCTATCCTGTCGTATGAGGATGTGCCATCATTTCCGCAATCCCAATATATTCTTCCATTACTCCAAGGAAAGTGTACATTTACCGTTCTATTTCCACTAGTATCTAATGCTTCAAAAAATGTAGTATTGACTGGTAAAACATTTTCGTCTCCATTGGCCCAAAAAGATATCGTAATCATATCACTAATTGTACTAAAAGCCGAATCAGCTATATCTATGTGTTCCTGCCCACTTACTTCTATACAAGTTGCATCCGTTGAATAAACCCCTATACTATCTGCTGTATTTTCAGCTAGTATTAAAGCAGAAGAAGAATTGGAAGAATCTGTAAATGAGAACTCTACAATAATGTTAGAAACAGAATCCCATACAAATGGAATATGAAATTGTAATCTATTTACCCCTAAATTTAACATAGTATTAGCATAATACACCTCAGTAAACCCAGACAGGTGAGGATTAGCAGGATTAAGTATGCTATCAGCAGTTAATTTCAATTTAATTTTTAAAAAGTTTATCTGCTGGGGATTGTTAATTACATTAATTGAAATAGCATTTATAGTATCGTTTACTAATCCATATATATAATTCCCAATACTGTCAAGTATTAATAATTCATCTGCTTTGTACAAGAATTGTGATTTTCCTGAAACCTGATTTGATTCTAAAACAAAATCTAATGGCGTATTACCATTGCCAATGACTGTTGTGTCTTCACTTATAATTGAATCAACAACAGTATTGTACTGTATAAAGTGGCGGTAATTAAAAATTGGACTATTTGAATAATTATATGTTGTTCCTGAAAAATTTGAGATTATATAATCTGGTGTAAAATTTAAAATAGAGTCTACTCTAGACGAATCATGTATATATGTTTGGCAACTATAGTCCCATGCTCCGCAACCAATTCTTGAATTCCCTCCTGGATTATTATTATTATTGTCTTTGCATCTCATATTATAAGACATAATTATTTTTTCAAAAGTTAAATTTGTATCGGTTGGAAAATAGGCTATAGTATCCCTAGCACCACTACCTGTTGAATTACCATTCCCATCAGTCCATGCGTCATGAATAAAAGCTTGTACAACAATAGTGTCTCCAGGATTTTGTGCAAAAATATTAGCAAATACAAAAAATCCAATTAAGGTAAAAAGTATATTTTTCATTAATAAAGTTTTTAAAAAATAAGACATGTTATTAGAAATGAGGGTCCCAAGTCCGGGAGAGTCAATATTAGAAGTAGAAATTGCAGAATGGCTAGTTGCCGATGGTGACTGGGTAGAAAAAGATCAAGCTATTGCAGAGGTTGATAGTGATAAAGCAACACTAGAATTACCTGCTGAAGCAAGCGGAATTATTACCTTAAAAGCAGAAGAAGGTGACGCTGTGCAAGTAGGTGAGGTGGTTTGTTTAATCGATACCGAAGCAGAAAAACCTGGTGGTGGCGAGTCTGCTGAAAAAGAAGAAGCAGAACGACAAGAAAAAGCTGAAGAGGATAACAGTAAAAAAGCAGAGGCTAAAACTGAAGAACCTTCAAAACCTTCTACAGAAGAGCAAAAACAAGACGATAAAAATTACGCTACAGGAACTCCTTCTCCGGCAGCTAAGAAAACTTTAGCTGAAAAAGGCATCGACGCAAAAGATGTAAAAGGAACCGGTAAAAACGGAAGAATAACCCAAGATGATGCAGTAAAAGCAAAACCATCGATGGGAACTCCTGGTAACGGTAGTCGTAGCGAATCTCGTAAGAAAATGTCGATGCTTCGTCGTAAAGTTGCAGAGCGTCTAGTAAGTGCTAAGAATGAAACAGCAATGCTTACCACGTTCAATGAAGCAGATATGTCGGCTATTTTCGAATTAAGAAAAAAATACAAAGAAGACTTTAAGGCAAAACACGATGTGAGTTTAGGTTTTATGTCTTTCTTTGTTAAAGCTTGTGTAGTTGCGCTAAAAATTTTTCCAGTAATAAATGCAGAAATAGACGGAAATGAAATTATATATAAAAACTATTATAATATTGGTATTGCAGTTGGTACGGATAGAGGTTTAGTAGTTCCAGTTCTAAAAAGTGCAAATGAATTGTCCTTTGCTGATATAG
>CATMIT010000062.1 GCA_950069165.1 uncultured Flavobacteriales bacterium | reverse complement strand
AAAATTTGGGACTTGTGTTCATTCTGGTTTTGGATTAGGATTTGAGAGATTAATCATGTTTGTAACAGGAATGAAAAACATAAGAGATGTAATTCCATTTCCAAGAACTCCCCAGAATGCCGAATTTTAATAAATGAACAAGCAAAGATTACAGCAAAATCAGCAATTAAAACTATCGCCTAAACAAATACAATTTTTGGGTTTGTTACAAACTCCTTTAACATCCTTAGAAAGCAGAATTGAAGAAGAGTTAGAAAAAAATCCTGCTTTGGAAGAGGAAATAGTGGATGAAGAGGAATCCGATTTTCTGACGGAATACCAATATTACAAAAGAAATAATCCTGACTATTCTCCACCGCCAATTCCTGATAAAGAGGAGAGTTTATATGAGGCGCTTTTAAAGCAGCTTTTATTGCTAAACTTAGAGGAGCAAGAATATGATTTAGCCCAGTATCTTATTGGCTGTTTGGATGATAATGGTTTTTTAACAAGGGATTTATATATAATAGAAAATGATTTATTGCTCAACCAAGATATTGAGGTAAGCGAGAAGGAATTGGAAAGGATTTTGCAAAAAATACAAACACTTGAACCCTTTGGAGTAGGAGCAAAAAGTATGCAAGAGTGCCTTGTTTTGCAGCTAAAAGCAAAAGAGAAAACCAAAAGCATTCAGTTAGCAATTGATGTTCTACAAAATTATTATGAGCCCTTTAGTAAAAAGAATTTTGATGCCATTTTTAGGAAGTCAGAAATCAATAAAATCCAACTAAAACAAGTGTATCTAGAGGTTGAAAAACTAAATCTTAACCCGGGAAGCGCATTTAGTAATTCCACTGAAATGACTAATTATATTTTACCTGATTTCAGCATCAATTATATAGATGGAAAATTAAATTTGAAATTGAACAAAAGCAACAACCGACAAGTTTTTGTAAATAAAAGCTATGAAAAAATGCTTACCGAAACAAAGGATAAACAGGTGAAAGATTTTATAACACAAAAGATTGAATCAGCCATATGGTTTGCTGATGCCATCAAGCAAAGAGAAAATACTTTACACAATGTGATGTCTGCCATCATTAATTTTCAGCATGATTATTTTATTAGTGGTGACGAAAAAGATTTGAAACCAATGAAATTGATGGATATTGCACAAATAGTAAGTATGGATATTTCTACCATTTCCAGAGTTAGTAATAGCAAATATGTAGAAACTTCATTTGGCACTTTTCTTTTGAAAGAACTTTTCTCAGAGGCATACCACAAAGAGGATGGAACGGTAATTTCTACTAAAGAAATAAAAGAAAAATTGAAAGAAATATTAGAATCGGAAGATAAAAAACAGCCCTTAAATGACGAGAAATTAGCTGAACTTTTAGGTAAACAGGAATATCATATTGCTAGAAGAACAGTAGCAAAATACAGAGAACAACTTAATATCCCTGTTGCCAGATTAAGAAGATCTTTATAATGCGAATTTCTAAAATAGTTTCTTTTGTTTTTCACCCCATTTTCATGCCTACTTATGCCATTTTTCTTTTATTTGCATTCTCTCCTTTATTTTCTGAGTTTATGAGTATTCCTCAAAAAACACAAATAATAAAACTCACTCTCATATTTACTTTTCTGCTCCCTATTTTTAGCGTATTCATACTTAAAAAACTCAAATTGGTAACTTCCATTTATATGGAAAATAGGGAGGAAAGAAGATGGCCTTTGCTTTTAGCAATAGGATGGTATTATCTGCTTTTTCGTCTTTTTGATGTGCTTCATATTCACTATGTTGTCATTCAACTTTTGCTTGGAGCCATGCTTATTCTACTAATTTCTGCTATTATCTCTAATTTCTGGAAAATTTCTTTGCATATGCTAGGAATTGGTGGTGTATTAGGGGCTTTTTTGGCAATTCACACTCTTTTCGGAGGCAATATATTTTTAATAATTACACTTTTATTTTGTGCCGGATTAGTTGGTTTTGCAAGAGTTAATGAAAATGCACATAGTCTCAAACAAGTTTATTTAGGTTTTGTAGTAGGAGTAGGTGCTGAATTCTTGATTTTTTATTTTTAAAATCATTTAAAGGAAAAATTAACTATAATTGCAAAAAATAAGGAATGGAAAACACTTCTCAAATAGGGAAGCCAAAGGTTGAACGGAAAAGGCATATAGCCAAAGCAATTACATGGCGGATTATTGGAACGACTGATACATGGCTTATTAGCTATATACTTGTTTATTATATTGGAGATACACCTGAGAAAGCTACTGAAGCAGCATCCTATATTGCCGGATTAGAACTTATTACCAAAACAATATTATATTATTTTCATGAGAGGACATGGTGTCGTCTAAGTTTTGGATTCACTCCTAGGGTAAGACATATAATCAAAACTATTAGCTGGAGACTAGTTGGGGCAATTGATACAATTTTGCTTGTATTTGTTGTGTATTTTTTTCTATTTGGGAAAACTGAAGGAGCAGCTGAAATAGCTGTTTCTATGTTTTCAATTGAAATAGTAACCAAAATGGTACTATATTATCTACATGAAAGAGTTTGGTATACTTCTAATTGGGGCGTATTAAAATCAACTGAATAATTACTCTTTATAAAAATACTTGATGTTTACATCATTATTTTCTGCCATTTCTTTCTCTAACTCTTCCTCAATTTCCCATTGGTATTTTTTTGGTTGAGGTCCTTCTTTTCTGTAAAAAATAGCCATTAAAAGTCCAGCTAGCAGACCTGCTAAATGTCCTTCCCATGACACGCCATCATAAATGGGCAATACGCCCCAAATCATGGAGCCATACAGAAAAATCACTAAAAGAGATGCGGCAGATAATTTGGTTTGTTTTTTGATTAATCCACTAAAAAAAATAAAACTTGCTAAAGCATAAACCACTCCGCTTGCACCAATATGAAAGTTAGGACGACCAATTGCCCAAAGCCAAATTCCTGCTATAAAAAAAAGCCATAAAAAAATTTGTAATCCTAATTTTTTATAAAAATAAAAGAGCATACCTCCAAGTATAACAAGGGGGTAAGTATTATTTAAAAGATGACTAAAATCCTGATGAATAAAGGGAGAAAAAAGGATTCCTTGCAGCCCGGAAATAGACCGTGGGAGAACGCCATGTGCATAAAAAGTAGTGCAAAAATACAACTCAATCAATTTTACTATCCACATTAGCGTAACAAATAATAGAGGAATTTTAAGCACATTAAAAAGCCGTTTATTTTTCATAAATTATTCTGATAAGAAAAGATAAAAATACATAATCGTTTAAAAAAATACTCAGAAATGCTAAGATTAATCTAAAAGCGTATTTTTACCTTAATATGAGTAATCCAAAAAAATTATTTTTATTAGATGCCTTTGCTCTTATTTATAGAGCCTATTTTGCATTTATAAAAAATCCAAGAATCAACTCAAAAGGATTAAATACATCTGCCATTTTTGGTTTTACAAATACACTGATTGAAGTGATAAACAAGCAGAATCCTACTCATTTGGCAGTGGTTTTCGATACCAAAAAGCCAACCCAAAGACACATAGATTTTCCAGCATACAAAGCCCACCGTGAGGCAATGCCAGAAGGGATAAGTGAAGCATTGCCTTATATTGACAAATTATTGGAGGCCATGAGAATCCCAAAATTGTATAAAGACGGATTTGAAGCAGATGATGTAATTGGTACCTTAGCAAAAAAGGCAGAACAAGAAGGGTTTCAGGTGTATATGATGACCTCCGATAAGGATTTTGCACAATTAGTTTCTGAAAATATTTTTATGTATCGGCCAGGAAATAAGTGGCAGCCAACAACAGTTTGGGGCATACCAGAAGTTTTGGAAAAATTTGATATTCAAAAAGTAGATCAAGTAATTGACTTTTTAGGGATGATGGGCGATACTGCTGATAATATTCCAGGAATTCCAGGAGTGGGAAAGAAAACAGCTCAAAAACTTATAGCAGAATACGGTAGTATGGAAGGCTTATTTGAAAATACAGATAAGTTAAAAGGGAAAATGAAAGAGAATGTGGAAGAAGGAAAAGAAATTGGCTTACAATCTAAACAATTAGTAACCATCATAACGGATGTTCCTATTGAATTTGAGGAGCCAGAATTAAGACTTGAACCAAAAAATGAAGAGGCAATCAAATCTCTTTTTGAAGAATTAGAATTTCGGGCATTACTGCCAAGAGTCCTAGCATCAAAATCAAATAATCAAGAGACAATATTATCACCAGAAATCCCCGAAAAAGTAGAGATAAAACAAGGACAAATGGATCTTTTTTCAACTTCTGAAATAGTAGAAAAAGAACTAAAATCAGCACCCATTAACTACAAAACAATTACAACTTTTCAGGAGGCAGAAAAGATTTTGGCTTCATTTGAGTCAAAGAAAAAATTTACCATTCAACTATGTACTACAACTGCCAATTTTTTGGATGCTAAGAATTTAGGGGTATCTCTCTGCTGTGAAAAGGAATACGCTTATTTTATTTCTCTCCCAGAAAATGAGTTGTTTGAATTGCTTAAACCACTATTAGAAAAAGAACAAATATTGCTTATCGGTAATAACTTAAAATTTCAAATTAAAGTGCTTGCCCAAAATAATATTAGTGTAAAAGCCCAACTTTTTGATATTGGAATTGCACACTATTTGTTGAACCCTGATATGCGACATGATTTAAGTATCCTGACAGAAAATCATTTAAGTTACAGCATCAATACTTTGGAAGATTTAAGAGGAAAAGGCAAGTTAAAAAAAGAAATAGCAAGCATTAATCAGCAGGAATTATCCAATTTTTTTAATCAGCAAACGGATGCCATTTGGCAACTTTATCCTATTTTCAGCAAACAACTAGAAGAGATAAAAATCAACAAACTTTTCACAGAAATTGAAATGCCACTTACAAAAGTTTTAGCTAAAATGGAAATGGAAGGATTCAGAATTGATGATAAAATGTTAGCTGAATACGACATCACTTTGTCAGATGAAATAGAAAAAATCAGCAAAGAAATAATAAAATTATCAGGAGAGGAGTTTAATATTGCATCCCCAAAACAATTGGGGGAAGTTTTGTTTGAAAAAATGGAGTTGGCAAGAAAAGCCAAAAAAACCAAATCTGGGCAGTATTCCACATCAGAAGAAACGCTATTAAAATTAAAAGATAAACACCCAATTATTGAGCAAATATTAGAATATAGAGAAATCAAAAAATTGCTTTCTACCTATATTCTTGCATTGCCAGAATTAATCAGTAAAATAACCAAAAGAATTCACACCACTTTCAATCAATCGGTTGCAGCTACTGGTCGGCTAAGTTCCATAAATCCTAATTTGCAAAATATTCCAATAAGAACAGAAAGAGGAAGAAAAACCAGAGAAGCATTTATCCCAAGAGATGAAAATTTCACTTTATTGGCGGCAGATTATTCGCAAATTGAGTTAAGAATTATGGCATCACTTAGCAAGGATGAAGGGATGTTGCAGGCCTTTAATGATGGAGTGGATATTCATACAGCAACTGCTGCAAAGGTATATAAAGTACCTATTTCAGAGATCGACAGAACTATGCGCTCGAATGCAAAATCAGTAAATTTTGGAATTATTTATGGCATTTCTGCTTTCGGTCTCTCCCAAAACATTGGTATAAGTAGAACAGAGGCCAAGCAAATAATTGATGAATATTTTCAAGAGTTTCCCAAAGTAAAGGAGTATATGGATTTCTCGATTGAAAAGGCAAGAGAAAACGAATATGTAGAAACCATTTTAGGAAGAAGAAGGTATTTAAAGGACATTAATTCAAGAAATGGGATGCTAAGAGCAATGGCTGAGAGAAATGCAATAAACACCCCAATTCAAGGTTCAGCTGCCGATATAATAAAAAAAGCAATGATTGATATTCAAAGGGAAATGGAGAAAATACAAATGAAATCCAAAATGTTATTGCAAGTACATGATGAACTTGTTTTTGATATGCACAAAACGGAAGAAGAGGTGCTTAAAAAATTAGTAAAGAAAAAGATGGAACATGCTGTAGAATTAAATGTTCCTCTTATTACCCAATTAGGAATTGGTAATAATTGGCTAGAGGCTCACTAAAAGGTAGCTATTTTTTGTTTTGTATAAATAAAGAGTACATTGCTACCAATGCGATAACGCCAATAAAAGAACCTCCAGCATCTTGTATATTCCCAACAGGATTCCATCCTAAAATTTTATCATCAATCAGAAGTTGTACAATAATGCCCAAACAAAGAAAATAAAGCGCTAGGGTAATTGCCTTTTTTAGTAAGTCTATAATTTGCTTAAAAAATTTCTCCATAATTTGTGTCTTTAAATATTCCCCAAACTTAAACTATAATTTTGAGTTTACAAAATTTGCCATTAAAATAAAATAGCCCTACTATGATAGTAGGGCTATTTTATTAACTAAAAAAATTTCTATCTACTTAATAAGCTGAACAGAACGCAAATTCCAACAAGTCCTGCGAAACCTGATCCGCCAAGACTATTAAGTATATTCATCACATTGTCAATAACAGTGATTCCAAACATTGCGCCTCCTCCAAAAAGGATTTCAACTGCAACACCAAGACCTAACACAGTCATAATAAGACCAGTTAACCCTTTAAAAAAACCGTTAAAGTACTTAAATACATTGTCCATAATTAAAAATTTTTTGGTTAATACTACCCCAAACATAAGGGATATATCTCTTGTTTAGCTGCTTTTGTGCTAATTTTATGTTATAGTCCATTTCTCAATGTGTATATAGTTTTAAAAAGCAGAATAAATATATAAACATAAAAATCAGATAGATAGATAGATTTTTTGTGAAAGAAAGGCTAAAAAAGACCCCCCTTTTTAACATTTTATTGTTAAAAATAGCAAGTATCTGTAAATAGTTGATAATCAGCAGAAAAAAGATAAATATGGCTAAATATGGGCTTTTTTTAAAGCCATTATTTAAAATCTCTTAAATTCAGAATAATTTCATCAAAATCGTTCTTTTTTGCAATAATTTGGAGTATTCTGAATACAACAGATTTGACGGAAAACAGTTCCTGATTGGCGTAATAATCCATAAATTTATGATGTAATGGGAAGAACTCCGAATCAGATTTCCTTATTTCCTTTTGCATATTAGTATCTACTACTCCTGGATGAATTGAAAATACTTGTAAATTTTTATGCTTTTCTTCTGCAATAACCTGGATTAGCATATCTAGTGCAGATTTAGTAGCGCAATAAGTACTCCAAGAAGAAATTGGACTATTTGCCGCTCCTGATCCCATATTAATCAGTAGTTTGATATTGTCAGCATAGGCATTAATGAATTTTCTACTGAGTAGAGTAGGACTAATAATATTTAGATTGTATTCCCCAATAATCTCCTTTTCAGATTTTTTATCAATTGGAAGAATGCTACCGATAGTTGCGGCATTATTTACAAGTAGTACTTCAGTAGTTGCTTTAAGTTTTGGAAATTTAATTCTTTGCACTTCTTCCAAATCACTTAAATCAATTTTAGTGAAAGTAAAGTTAGCATGCTTAATTTGATTAGTTCTAGAATAACCAAACACTGAATATTTTTCACTTAGCAGTAGTTTGGCCAATGCTTTTCCAATACCACTTCCTGTACCCGTTATCAGTGCTACTTTTTGCAATTATAATTTTGCTAAAGATTGTTCTAAATCAACAATTAAATCTTCTACATCTTCTACTCCTACACTTAATCTTATTAAAGAATCCACTACACCTGTTTTTTCTCTTTTCTGTTTTGGAATTGCAGCATGGGTCATAGATGCTGGATGTCCGATTAATGATTCCACTCCACCCAAACTTTCTGCTAAAGTAAAATAATGAGTTGTTGTAACTACTTTAATGGCATCTTCTAATTTGTTCCCTTTTAAGTTAAAGGATACCATTCCTCCAAAATCATCCATTTGTTTTTTAGCCACTTCATGGTTTGGGTGCGCCTGAAATCCTGGCCAATACACCTTACCAACTTTTGGGTGATCTTTTAAGAAATTAGCAATTGCTTTTCCATTCTCGCAATGACGTTGCATTCTTAAATGTAGTGTCTTAATACCCCTTAGCACTAAAAAACAGTCTTGAGGACCAGGAACAGCTCCACAGTTATTTTGTATGGCATATAGTTTTTCTGCTATTTTTTCATCCTTACATATTGCGCCTCCCATTACAACATCTGAATGCCCTCCCATATATTTTGTTAAAGAATGCATTACTATATCAGCGCCTAAATCAAGTGGCCTTTGAAGATATGGTGTTGCAAAAGTATTATCAACTACTAACATTAGATTTTTCTTTTTTGAAATTACTGATAAACCTTTGATATCAATTATATTAAGCATTGGGTTTGTTGGAG
>CATMIT010000061.1 GCA_950069165.1 uncultured Flavobacteriales bacterium | reverse complement strand
CATCTAAAATATTATCATATCCTAAACTAATAAGTTCTTGTTCAAAGTTGTCATCAGGCACATAAGTTTGTTGTTGTGCCAAAGTCAATATAGGCAAGCAAAGTAATATGAGTAGTAGTTTTTTCATTATTTCAAAATTTGCCTTGTATGACCCTTAGTTTTAACATTTGTAATAATATCTACTATTATTCCCTCTTCATCAATTACAAAAGTGGTTCTGCTTATGCCCATATATTCCCTTCCCATAAACTTCTTAAGCCCCCAAACGCCATAAGCCTTTAGTACTTCTTTGCTTTCATCAGCAATAAGAGGAAAAGGCAATTCGTATTTTGCAATAAATTGTAGGTGCTTTACTGGGCTATCAGCCGAGCAGCCCAAAACTATATATCCATTATCTAATAGCTTTTGATAATTATCTCTTAAATTACAAGATTGAATCGTACAGCCTGGGGTCATATCTTTTGGATAAAAATAAAGAACAATCTTTTTTCCTTTGAATTGCTCTAAAGTAATTTGTTCCCCATTCTGGTCAATGGAATTTATTGCTGGGGCTATATCTCCAATTTTTAACATATTTATTTGTTTTTGGTTAGAATCGGTTTGTGCGCATGAATTCACAACAAACATACTTAAATATATAAACAAAAAACGAATCAACATCTTTTAAAGTGTTCCTCTCCTTTCTTGTTCCGCTTCAATGGATTCAAAAAGAGCTTTAAAGTTTCCTTTCCCAAAGGATTGTGCTCCTTTCCTTTGAATAATCTCAAAGAATAAAGTAGGCCTATCGGTAAATGGTTTTGTAAAAATTTGTAAAAGATATCCCTCATCATCCCTATCAACTAATATGCCATGTTGTTTGAGTGTTAAAATTTCTTCATCTATTTCGCCAACTCTATCAAGAACTGTATCATAGTATGTTGATGGTATTTTTAAAAACTCTACTCCTCTTTTCTCCATCTTAGCAACAGTTGCAACAATATCGTCAGTTGCAACTGCAATATGCTGACATCCCGGACCATTGTAAAAGTCCAAATATTCCTCAATTTGAGATTTCTTTTTTCCTTTTGCTGGCTCATTAATTGGGAATTTAATTCTACCATTTCCATTGGTCATCACTTTACTCATAAGTGCTGTGAATTGAGTTGAAATATCTTTATCATCAAAAGTAATAAGGTTGGCAAATCCCATAGTATCGTTATAGAATTTCTCCCAAATATTCATTTCATTCCAACCTACATTGGCAACCATATGGTCAATGTATTTCAGCCCACAAGATTCAGGGTTATAATCTGATTCCCACTTTTCAAATCCTGGCATAAAAGTACCGGTATAGTTTTTACGCTCTACAAAAATATGAACCGTATCTCCATATATTTTAATTGCAGATTTCACCACTTCACCATCTGCATCTTTTTCTGTTTTTGGCTCAAAATAAGATTCTGCTCCTCTACTTGTAGTTTCTTCCCAAGCGGATTTTGCATCATCTACCCAAAGAGCGATCACTTTTACTCCATCACCATGTTTTTTAATATGATCGAAAATCTCATTATCATCTGTTGGCATTGGTGTAGTAAATACCAAACGGATTTTATCCTGCACTACAACATATGAAGTTCTATCAGTAACGCCAGTTTCTAAACCTGCATAAGCCAAAGATTGAAACCCAAGAGCCGTTTTGTAAAAATGGGCTGTTTGTTTTGCGTTTCCTACATAAAATTCCACATAATCTGTTCCAAATAAAGGAAGGAAATCCTGTGCATCAGGAAATATTTTTTTAAGTGAATAAGTGGTCGTGTTACTTTTTGTTAAGTCGTCTCTCATAATTTTAATCTTTTATAACCATGATTGATGGTAAGTGCCATCCGAAATTGCTATGGCCGCTTTTGTTAATTTAAGTGGTGCAAAAGTATCTATCATTACTGCTAATTCATCTGTTTGTTTTTCTCCAATACTTCTTTCCATTGCACCAGGATGTGGTCCGTGTGGAATCCCTGCAGGATGTAAAGAAATATAGCCCTCCTCTACATGATTCCTGCTCATAAAATCTCCATCTACATAATAAAGAACCTCATCCGAATCAATATTGGAATGGTTGTATGGAGCAGGAATAGACTCAGGATGATAATCGTACATTCTTGGACAAAACGAACATATTACAAACCTACTTGTTTCAAAAGTTTGATGAACAGGAGGTGGTTGATGCACCCTTCCAGTTATAGACTCAAAATCATGAATGGAAAAGGCATAAGGGAAATTATAGCCGTCCCAACCTACAACATCAAAAGGATGTGAGGCATATGTGTATTCATGAATCATTTGTTCTTTTTTTATTTTGATGATAAAATCTCCTTGCTTATCATGCGTTTCTAACTCTTCCGGTTTTCTTAAATCCCTCTCACAATATGGAGAATTTTCCAATAATTGTCCGAAATGATTACGGTATCTTTTAGGCGTATACACTGGTGTATATGACTCAATAATAAATAGTCTGTTATTGGAGGTGTCAAATTTCATAGTATAAATCATCCCTCTAGGGATCACCAAATAATCCCCTTCTTTAAATTTGATATTCCCTACAAAAGTTCTGAGTGTTCCTGTTCCTTTATGCACAAAAATCACCTCATCTCCATCTGTATTTTTATAAAAATAATCTTCTTCCAAATTGGTTGGTGCTGAGAGCAAAATATTTAGATCATTATTAAGTAATATAGAGATTCTACTTTTCAAATGATCTGCCACTTTTGGAGATTCTAGTCCTTTAAACAGATAGGATTTTAAGTTTTTCTCTACTGCAATTTCAGGGGCAACACTGTATGCCTCTGCAATTTCTTTTACTTGAGTAGGTCTATGTAAATGATATAAAAGGGACGACATGCCATCAAAACCAATGGTTCCAAAAAGTTCTTCATAGTGAAAATTGCCATCTTCTTTTTTAAAAGTGGTGTGTCTTTTGTGTGGGATTTTTCCCAATTTATGATAAAAAGGCATTTGCTAAATTTTAGTGCAAATTACGGATATTTTTTGATTGTTCAAAAACAAATACAAAAGCAATTTTTTTTAATAAGTTTGCACAAAATAAAATTAATATGAAAATTGTAACATATAAAAGTGGAGAAGCTATTGATTTAGGACTTCTCTTAGGTGATAAAATATATTCCTTAATCGCTATTGCAAGCAGTATGAATGCCTTTTTACAAATGGGAGAAAGCGCTATGGAGAAAGCAAAGGATTTAGAAGAAAGCATAAAAAATGGCAGTTCAAATTCAATAGGAATTTCACTTTCTAATAGTGAATTATTAGCTCCTGTTCCTTGCCCTCCATCTTGTAGAGATGCTTATGCTTTTAGGCAACATGTTGCTACGGCCAGAAGAAATAGAGGGGTGGATATGATTCCGGAATTTGATCAATTCCCTATTTTTTATTTTACCAACCACAATGCAATTTTAGGTCCAACGGACGATATTTTATGTATGCCCGACCATATGCAAAAGTTGGATTTTGAATTGGAAGCTGCTATTGTTATTGGGAAAAAGGGAAGAAATATAAAAGCCAAAGATGCGGATGACTATATTGCCGGCTATTTAATCATGAATGATATGAGCGCAAGAGCACTTCAAATGGAAGAAATGAAATTGAATTTAGGCCCTGCAAAAGGAAAAGATTTCTGCACCATTATTGGCCCTTATTTGGTGACAAAAGAGGAGTTGGCTGATAAAAAAGTAGAAACAGCTGAAGGTCATGATGGCGATACTTTTAGTTTAAATATGAAGTGTTGGGTAAATGGAGAGTTATTATCAGAAGGCAATATGAAAGATATGAATTGGACTTTTGCCGAAATTGTAGAAAGATGCGCTTATGGTACTGATATTCTGCCTGGTGATGTTATTGGTTCTGGAACGGTAGGTACTGGCTGCTTGTTGGAATTAAATGGTACACACAAATTAGAAAATCCGGATTATGAGCCAGTTTGGTTAAAAAATGGAGATGTAATTGAAATGGAAATTGAAGGATTGGGTAGAATCAAAAATAAAGTAGTTCTGGAAAACAATTCTCATTCCTTATTTGCACTAAAGAAAAATATGTAAATGATGCTAACTATCGATCCTAAAACGGAAAAAACAGCCCTTGTACACAAATACATTTTGGGAGCTGTTGCCCCAAGGCCAATCGCCTTTGCAAGTACAGTTGACAGTGATGGGAATTTAAATTTAAGCCCTTTTAGTTTTTTTAATGCATTTTCTGCAAACCCTCCAATCTTGATTTTCTCCCCTGCCAGAAGAGTAAGAGGGAACACCGTCAAACATACTTTGGAAAATGTATTGGACAATAAAGAAGTGGTCATCAGCATAGTGACCGCTGAAATGGCACAGCAAGTATCTTTGAGTAGTTGCGATTTTGAAAAAGGCGTGAATGAATTTGAAAAAGCAGGATTTACGCCAGTAAAATCTGAAAAGGTGAACCCTTTTCGAATAAAAGAATCCCCTGTAAATTTTGAATGCAAAGTGAATGAAGTAATTGCATTAGGAAAGGAAGGAGGAGCTGGAAATCTGGTGATTTGTGAAGTGTTAAAAATTCATATTGATGAGTCCATTTTGGATTCAGATGAAAATATCGACCCTTTGAAATTAGGGGCACTTTCACGCCTTGGGGGGAATTGGTACGCAAAAGCAACAAAAGATAGCTTATTTCAATTGGAAAAACCCATTGGTAAAATTGGGATGGGCTTTGATAATTTACCAAATGAAATAAGAGCAAGCTCAATTTTATCAGGAAGTGATTTAGCAATTCTGGCATCTTTGGAAGAAATTCCTGCAAAAACAGAGTTTTCTCAAAGAGAAGGAAAAAATACAACAGAAAAACATACATTAGCAAAAAAATATTTGAGCCAAGGGAATGCAAATGATGCTTGGCAAATTCTATTATAAACCAATAAAAAAATAAAAATTATGTCATTCGAATTACCTCAATTACCATACGCTTATGATGCGTTAGAACCACATATTGATGCGCAAACTATGGAGATACACCATAGTAAACACCATCAAGGATACACCAATAATTTAAATAATGCCATTGCCGGAACCGATATGGAAGGTAAAAGCATTGAAGAAATTTGTGCAACTCCAGGCCTTAGCGGAGCAGTTCGAAATAATGGTGGGGGGTACTTTAACCACTGCTTATTTTGGAATATCATGAGCCCTAACGGTGGTGGTGAGCCAACAGCAGAAATTGCAGATGCAATCAATTCAAAATTTGGAAGTTTTGATAATTTTAAGACAGAATTTTCAACTGCAGCAGGAACAAGATTTGGTTCTGGTTGGGCTTGGCTTGGTGTAAATAGTGGAGAATTAAAAATCTCTTCTTCTGCCAATCAGGACAATCCTTTAATGGATGACCAATGTGGTTGCACGCCAATATTATGTTTGGATGTATGGGAACATGCCTACTACTTAAATTACCAAAACAGACGCCCAGATTACATCACTGCATTTTTTAATGTAATCAATTGGGAGGAAGTAAATAGAAGATACTCGGCCGCTTTATAATATTTTTATAAATTTGCGCAATTAAAAAATTAAACTAAACAAAATGAAAAAGAATTTTGCCTTAATCACATTAGTAGGATTATTTTTAATGGGATCTTACACTGTTTTTTCTCAGGATGAAGCAGACAAAAATGCTACTGAGCAAAAAACAGAAGTAGTTGAAGAAGCAGTAGTTAAAGAAGCTGCTCCTGTAGTTCCAAAACCAGAGAAACAATCCTTCCATCAAGTTATAAAACAAAAATTTATTGAAGGTGGGCCTTCTTTTATGGGAGTTGTATTGCTTTGTTTAATCTTAGGGTTAGCACTTGCAATTGAAAGAATCATCTATTTAAATATGGCGACAAGCGATTCTACTAAACTACTTAATGATGTAGAAGGAGCTCTTAAATCTGGCGGTGTGGATGCTGCAAAAGAAGTGTGTAGAAACACCAAAGGACCTGTTGCTTCTATTTTTTATCAAGGACTTGACCGTTCTGGGGAAGGAATTGACATGGTGGAAAAATCAGTAGTTGCTTATGGCTCAGTACAAATGGGTCTATTAGAGAAAGGTTTATCCTGGATTGCATTATTTATTGCACTAGCCCCAATGCTTGGCTTTATGGGAACGGTAATTGGAATGATTGGAGCTTTTGATGCTATTGAGGCAGCTGGAGATATTTCTCCATCATTAGTTGCTGGAGGGATTAAGGTTGCACTTTTAACTACTGTATTCGGATTAATTGTAGCAATTATTTTGCAAGTATTCTACAACTATATTGTTTCAAAAATTGACTCTATAGTAAATGATATGGAAGATGCTTCCATCACACTAATCGATTTATTAGTTAAAAATAAATAAGTATGGATCTGATTAATATCGGTATAATTATTACTTACATTATGATTATTGGTGCAGCATTAGGAGTTGTAGGGTTTTCTGTAATGCAAATGATAAAAAGCCCTAACAATGCCAAGAAAACACTTTACATGGTTGGCGGTTTAATTGTTATTTTAATTATTTCTTACATTGTCGCGTCCTCAGAAGTTTTGCCTTCCTATGAAAAATATCATATCAATTCTGGTGCAGCAAAAAGAGTAGGGATGGGATTAAATGCTTTTTACTTTTTAGCTATTGGTGCGGTTTTAACTGTGATTTACACAGAGTTTGGAAAAGTATTTAAAAAATAATGGCAAGTAGTAGAAGAGATCTTCAAGAGATCAATGCGGGATCAATGGCGGATATTGCCTTTTTACTGTTGATTTTCTTTTTGGTAACTACCACCATGGATGTAGATACTGGAATTGCAAGAAAACTGCCACCAATGCCAGAGGAAGAGCAAATAGAAGATGATTCTCAAATTCATGCCAGAAATATTTATGTGGTGCTTATAAACTCCAACAATCAGCTTTTAGTAGAAGGTGCGCCAATGCATATTACCGAGCTAAAAGATGGTGCAAAAGCATTTATTGACAATAATGGTGTGCTTTCTAATTTGTCCGATAATCCTGAAAAAGCAATCATATCTTTACAAAACGATAGAGGCACCTCTTATAAAACATATATTCAAGTTCAAAATGAATTGACTAAAGCCTATAATGAACTAAGAAACACAGCTGCTTTATCGGAATTTGGCTCTCGATATTATGATTTACCAAAATCGAAACAAAGAACCATAAGAAAAAAATATCCGCAAAAAATATCAGAAGCAGAACCTAAAAATGTAGGAAACAATGAGTAAGTTCAGAAGAAAATCAAAAGGCGGATCGCCAGCTATCTCAACTGCATCTCTGCCAGATATAGTGTTTATGTTATTATTCTTTTTCATGGTTACAACCGTAATGCGAGAAACCACTCTGTTTGTGGATGTGCTAACGCCAAAAGCTACTGAAATAAGAAAAATGGAGAAGAAATCGTTGGTGAGTTATATTTATATTGGTTCTCCTGTAAAACGCTTACAATCTTCTTACGGAACAAAACCAAGGATACAACTAAATGATGCATTTGCTGAAACTGCCGATATTCAAGAATTTATTGTCAGCGAAAGAGAGTCTCATGATGAAAAGGAAATTCCTTATATGACGGTTTCTATCAAAGCGGATGAGCAGGTGAAAATGGGAACTGTTATTGATGTAAAGCAAGAGCTCAGAAAAGCAAACGCCCTGAAAATAAATTACTCTACAAGAAAAGGAACTTACTAAAATTAGATGTAAGTATTTAGATATTAGATAATGAATTAGAGCTGATTGTTCAGCTCTTTTTTTATGCTTGACTTTTTATATAATAAATACATTAGCAAAGCAACCGCCAAAAAACTGATAAGCGCCACACTAATATTTACTGGAATTTCTTCATTTAAAAACTCGATTTGTACTTTGTCGGCCACATAATGAAAGGTGAAAATGATTGCCAAAGCATTATTTGTGAAATGTGCTAAAATCGGCAGCCACAAATTTTTGCTCCAAAAAAACATATAGCCAAGAACAAGTCCTAAAACAAACCTTGGTAGAAATCCAAAAAATTCAGAATTAGTTCAAATACCCGAAAAAAAGACAATTAAATGGAAAATCAGCAAAACTTTTTTTAATCGATTAAACAAAAATGAATTAACTAAAATACCTGAAAGATTATCATTAGCCATTGATGGATGACATATATAAGTTGAAAACAGGATTTCACGCTCTGACGCTCCGGGGAGCACTACATCAGCGTAGGTGAGATTTCCATCGGTCAGACTGCTATCGATAAGAACCTCGTAGCGACCCTCGGGCAACGCGTCCAACCGGTTGTGCGACAGGCAGAACCCCCAACTCTCTTCGTAGTAGCTGGTCAAGTACGGGATGGCGTCGGGCTGCTCTGGCCTGGTGTGCAAGTGGGGGCGCAGCTCCTCCAGTGTCATAGTCGCCGAGA
>CATMIT010000060.1 GCA_950069165.1 uncultured Flavobacteriales bacterium | reverse complement strand
AATGCAGGATACACCGAATATTTACCACCTTATTTGGAAAATGAATCCTCTGGCTTTGGTACTGGGCAACTTCCAGACAAAGAAGGGCAAATGTATCATGTAACCGGAGATAATTTGTATTTGATACCTACTGCTGAGGTGCCTGTAACTAATTTTTTTAGAGATGTAATTGTGAAAGAATTTCCTATTAAATGCACTGCTTACACCCCATGTTTTAGAAGAGAAGCCGGCTCTTACGGAAAAGATGTTCGGGGCTTAAATCGTTTGCATCAGTTTGATAAAGTAGAAATTGTGCAGATTCAACATCCTGAAAAATCTTATGAAACTTTGGATAAGATGGTAATCCATGTCGCTTCTATTTTAGATGATTTGCAATTGCCTTATAGAATTTCTCAACTTTGTGGGGGTGATTTAAGTTTTACTTCTGCTCTTACTTTCGATTTTGAGGTCTATTCAGCAGGGCAAGATAAATGGCTGGAAGTAAGTTCTGTTTCCAATTTTGAGAGCTATCAGGCCAATCGTTTGAAATTACGATTTAAGGATGAAAATGGAAAAAATCAGCTTTGCCACACCCTAAATGGAAGCGCTTTGGCGCTACCCAGAATATTTGCTTCATTAATTGAAAACAACCAAATTGATGGTGGGATAAAAATTCCAAAAGCCCTGCAAAAGTATACTGGCTTTGAAATTATTGAGTAATGAAAAAACTTTTGCTTTTATGCATGCTTGTTTCTACTTTTGTTTTTTCGCAAAGCAATCAAGCACAGCTTGCCTACCAGTATTATCAAAATGGGCAGTACGATAAAGCCATAGCGCTATATAAAGAACTTAATAAAAAAACCATTTCCCCATCTTATTACGCCCCTTACCTTTCTTGCCTAATAAATATTGAGGACTATAAAGAAGCAGAAAAGTTGGCTTCCAAAATTTTGAAAAAATATCCGAAAAGCCTTAATTACCAAGTCGATTTGGGCTTTTTGCAAAAAAAGAATGGAAAGCAGAAAAAAGCTAAAAAAACTTACCATTCGGCAATAGAAAATATCAGCAAACAAGTTGGGCAAGTGATAAGTTTGGGAAATGCATTTATCCTGCGTAAAGAGTATGATTTAGCATTGGAAACTTACCAAAAAGCAAAAGCGGTAAACCCTACATATCCTTACGATTTGCAAGTTGCAAATGTGTACAAACAAATGGGGGACAATGAAAATATGGTAGCATCCTATTTACGGCTTATCAAAAATCATCCCAACCAAAAGCAAAGTGTAAAAAATAGTTTGCAAATATTTCTATATAATGATGGAATTGAAAGCACAAAGAATTATAATATTCTTAAAAAACAACTTTTAAAATTTGTGCAAAAAGAGAATTCAAGCACTGATTTTTCAGACATGCTTATTTGGCTTTTTATGCAAAACCATCAGTTTGAGCTTGCCTTTTTGCAAGCCAAAGCCATTGACAAACGCTTGAGGGAGAATGGGGAAAGAATTTTTGATTTGGCAGATATTTTTTTAGATAATTCCTATTATAATTTAGCCATTGACGCTTTTGATTATATTATAAAAAAAGGAGAAGAAAATTCCTTTTTTATTGATGCGCATATCAATAAATTATACGCTTACAATTTGATGATCGAAAAAGCAGGGGAGCAAACAGATTTGGAAAAACTCGATAAACTTTATTTGGAGATAATTGCAAAACTGGGAAAAAACAGAAACACCATTTTACTGCTTTCCAACTATGCCCATTTCAAAGCTTTTTACCAGCATAATTTATCATCTGCTGCCACTATTTTAGATGAGGCAATGCTTATTCCTCAGCTGAGGAAATCTGATTTGGCAGAGTGCAAATTGGAATATGCCGATATTATGCTACTAACTAATAAAGTATGGACTGCCATTTTGTATTATTCCCAAGTAGAAAAAAGTTTTAAGGAAAATCCTTTGGGGCATGAGGCAAAATTGCGCAGGGCAAAAATCGCCTATTTTCAAGGGGATTTTGAATGGGCACAGGCACAATTGGATGTGCTAAAAGCATCTACTTCCAAGCTAATTGCCAATGATGCCATGCATCTTTCCTTGCTTATTACCGATAATTTGGGTTTGGATACTTCTGAAATTCCCATGCAAATTTACGCAAGAGCCGATTTGCTATTTTTTCAGAACAGATTTTCAGAAAGTATAATTACGCTTGACAGCATTTTAGATATTTATAAAGGACATTCCTTAACAGATGAAATCCTATTTAAAAAATCGAAAATTTATCTAAAAAACAGTGAAATTCAAAAAGCAGTAGCAATGCTTGAAAAAATAGAAACAGACTTCTTTTATGATATTTTGGCGGATGATGCCATTTTTACTTTGGCGGATATTTATCAGAAAAAATTGAAAAATATGGAGAAAGCAAAAGCGCTTTATGAGAAAATATTATTAGAATATAAAGGGAGTATTTACACTGCTGAGGCGCGAAAAAGGTTCAGAAAATTAAGAGGGGATAATCTGGAAGAAAAGCAAACACTATGATAATTTATAATGTAACTATTAGCATTGATAAGGAAATGGAAAAAACTTGGATTGATTGGATGAAAAGCACTCACATTCCGGATGTAATGAATACGGGTATGTTTTTAGATTGTAAAATAAGCAGGGTTTTAGCAGAGGAGATGGGCGGCCATACTTATGCCATTCAATATTCTTGTAAGGATATGAAAACTTATGAGCAGTATAGCGAACAATTTGCCACAAAACTTCAAACAGAACACAGTAAAAAGTTTGCAGGAAAATTTGCTGCCTTCCGCACCCTTTTAGAAGTTGTTTACAGCCATGAATAAGGTAAGGGCAAAAAAATATTTGGGGCAACATTTTTTGAATGATGAGGCAATAGCAAAAGCCATTACCGACTTATTATCAAAGGATGCTAAAAAAGTAGTGGAAGTTGGTCCTGGAATGGGTGTGCTTACAAAGTTTCTTATCTTAAAAAATATAGATTTGAAATTAGTAGAAATTGACAAAGAATCTATTTTGTATCTCATGCTTCATTATCCGCAATTAGAAAAACAAATTATAGAAGCTGATTTTTTAAAGTTGAATTTGCCAGAAGAAATTGGTGAGCAATTTGCACTTATTGGTAATTTCCCTTACAATATTTCCTCTCAAATACTTTTTGTTGTTTTCGAAAACAAAGATCTTATTTCAGAAGTTATTGGGATGTTTCAGAAAGAAGTAGCCGAAAGAATTGTAGCGAAAAAAGGAAAACAAAGAGGAATATTGAGCGTTTTGTTACAGGCATATTATGATATTGAATACTGCTTTACAGTGAATGAAGATGTATTCTCTCCCCCTCCAAAAGTAAAATCTGGCGTAATAAAACTATCCAGAAATAAAGTGAAACAATTGCCTTGTGATGAGAAATTATTCAAGCAAATTGTAAAGGTAGGTTTTAATCAGAGGCGTAAAACTTTGCGAAATGCATTAAAATCCTTTTCTTTGGAAAGTGAATTATCCCACACCGATTTATTGCGAAAAAGAGCAGAGGAGTTGTCGGTAGAGGATTTTATAACAATCACTAAGATATGTCAGAACAAAGAGAAATAACAGCCCAGCTTATACATGAAATAAGGGTGCAAATTGGGCGGAAGGATACTGCAAAATTGCAGGATTTGATAGACGATTTGCATGTTGCTGATATTGCTGAAATACTGGAAGAACTTTCTACCACTGACGCCCAATTTTTATATCAATTTATTGCAGAGGAAAAATCGGCAGAAATTCTTGTAGAGCTGGATGACGATTTAAGGGAAGACTTATTGGCTGATTTAACTGCAAAAGAAATTGCAGAGGAAGTAATCGATAATTTAGAAACGGATGATGCAGCAGATGTAATTGGTGAGCTTTCAGAAGAAAAACAAGAAGAAGTTTTATCACTTATTGAAGATAAGGATCATGCAAGTGATATTTCCGATTTACTTACTTATCCAGAAGATACAGCCGGTGGGCTAATGGCAAAGGAACTCATCAAGGTAAATGAAAATTGGAACACTTTGCAATGCCTTAGAGAAATGCGTAAACAAGCTGTGCATGTAAAGCAAGTACACACCATTTATGTGGTGGATAATGATGATGTTTTGCTTGGTTTTATGTCACTTAGTGGATTACTGCTTACAGAAACCAATACCCCAATAAAAGAAATTATTAAAACCGAAATTATTTCTGTAAAAGCCACAGAGGATGATGAGGATGTGGCGAATATCATGAACAAATACGATTTGATTGTATTGCCGGTTGTGGATGATATGAACCGTTTGATTGGAAGAATTACTATTGATGATATAATGGATGTGGTAAAAGAGGAAGCAGAGAAAGATTACCAAATGGCTTCTGGTATATCAGAAGATGTGGAAAGTAGCGACAGTGTTTGGGCACATACAAGGGCACGTTTGCCTTGG
Source organism: uncultured Flavobacteriales bacterium (assembly GCA_950069165.1). Classification (GTDB taxonomy): domain Bacteria; phylum Bacteroidota; class Bacteroidia; order Flavobacteriales; family BACL11; genus DUAL01. The sequence continues at coordinate 4,170 of CATMIT010000060.1, read as the reverse complement.
TTACTTATTGGAATTGTTGGCGGTTTGCTTGGCGCAAAAGTCATTGGTATTTTTGATATAAGGGAAAATTTTGAGATGGCATTTTTTATTCCGCTAATTGCGGCAATGGGAGGCAATGTGGGGGTGCAATCAGCAGCAATAGTAGTGCAAGGTTTAGCTAACGATTCTTTAAAGTTAGATAGTATTTTCAGCAAACTCATTAAAGAATTGGGTGTGGGATTACTCAATGGGATTATTTGTTCTATCATTATTTTAGGGGCAGCTTTTTCTTTGGGCTACGGTATGGCACTTAGCTTAACTGTTAGTATTTCCCTTTTGGTGGTAATTGTTTTTGCCGCACTTTTTGGCACTTTTGTTCCCCTTACTTTAGAAAAATACAAGATTGATCCAGCCTTGGCAACTGGTCCATTTATCACTACTATTAATGATGTATTGGGGCTGTTTATTTATTTCTGGATTGGACAAATGATTTTGTAAAAATCATTTTTTAATGTAATAATTGGACTAATGTAGCAATGTAACAATTCATTTTTAGTAAATAATCAAAACTAATAACTATCTAAAATGAAAATTCTTTTTATCGATACTATTCATCTGCTTCTTAAAGAGGAGTTAGAAAAACAAAATCATATTTGTGAGGAAGCTTATGATAAAACAAGAGAAGAGATTTTAGCTATTATAGAAAATTATGAGGGAATAGTTTTGCGTTCTAGAATAAAAATGGATGAAGATTTTTTAAGTAAATGCCATAACTTAAAATTTATAGCAAGAGCTGGCAGTGGGCTTGAAAATATTGATGAGGAATATGCAAAAAGTAAAAATATAAAGTGTTTTAATGCAGCTGAGGGAAACCGGCAAGCAGTAGCAGAACATACTCTTGGAATGCTGCTTTCACTTTTTAATAATTTAAATAAATCTGACAAAGAAGTTAGAAATGGAATTTGGGAAAGAGAAGGAAATACAGGGGTTGAGCTTGCTGGAAAAACAATTGGAATTATCGGCTATGGATATAATGGCTCGGCTTTTGCTGAGGTTTTAAGTGGTTTTGGTGTTCGTATTTTGGCTTATGATAAATACCTTGAAAAATACAAATATCAATCCAGCATGCAAGAAATATTTCAAAAAGCAGATGTGCTTTCTTTGCACATTCCGCTAACGGTTGAAACGACTTATTTGGTAGATGAAAATTTCATCCATCAATTTGAAAAACCGATTTACATTATTAATACGGCAAGAGGAAAATGTGTGCATACTAAGGATTTGGTTTCCGCTATGGGAAAAGGAAAAGTTTTAGGGGCTTGCTTGGATGTTTTGGAATTTGAGAAAACTTCTTTTGAAAAGTTAGAAACGAAAAATTTACCAGAAGAATTTCAATATTTGATAACTTCTGAAAAAACAATTCTATCCCCACATATTGCTGGTTGGACAAAAGAAAGTAAAGTAAAGCTAGCCGAAATTCTTTTGCAGAAAATCAGCTCATTAGCATAAAAAAAGCCCGCCTTGGCGGGCTTTTGTCTAATTATCTAAAAACTAAGATCTATTTTCTAAAACCCGAGTGTTAGCCCAACTAAATAGTTGCGTGTAGCTTCTGGAAAATAAGCAGCCTGATTGTATCCTTTTTCGGAATCTTTATTTGCATAAGGATCCCAAGCTCTCGGATCTTCTTGCTCATAAATAAAACGATATACCCAGGCATTGCTTACATATTCATTGCTGAGCAAGTTGTTTACTTGCAAAGTTAGTTTTGCAATATCAAACCAAGTATTTTTAATATTGTAAGTAACCCTCAAATTATTAGTCAGATAATCGTTCAGCTTTCTATCATCAGATGAGGTGTTGTCGATAAATTGCTCTCCAACATATTTGGAAATAAAATCAATATCCATTCTTTCGGACATTTTTAAATTAAACTGAGAAGCCCAAATTACGGATGGTGAAAAAGCCAAATCGGTATTTTCGTGTTCTACTTTTTCCTGTCCCCATGTATCCCAATTGTCAATATACTCAGTGAAAGAAGCAATTTTGTTTTGGCTTAAAGTCATGTTTCCAGCCCAATGTAATTTATCTCCTAATCTTAATGTTCCTTCAAATTCCACACCCCTACGGAAAGATTCTTCAATATTTGTTCTGGTATAAGCCCCCACATCATTAATTTTTCCGGTTGGTGCTAACTGGTTTTCATATTGCATCAGGTAAACATTTGCTCCAAATGAAATCCAGTTTCCTAAAAATTTATAGCCTATTTCTACATCATAAAGTGTTTCATGCAAAGGTCGATATTTAGGAGTGCTTTCCACAAAATCATTTCTGTTTGGCTCCCTATTAGCCACTGCAAAAGAGGCGTAAAGGGCTTGATTAGCATTCAAACTATGATGAATTCCAACTTTTGGATTAAAGAAATCCAAATTTACAATTTGCTCAGTAGCATTTCCATCTTCATCATTTCCCATGAATTGATACTCCACTTTTCTTTTCTGCAAATCAGCATACAAATTGGTATTAGCACTAAGAGAGTAATCGGCTTTTAAATACAGATTATGATCAAATTTGGTAGCAATGTTTTTATAGTATTCATGCTCGTAATTTCCATCAGATGCATATTCAGCCCAAATGATATTGCCGTAATGTTGTCCGGAATATCGGTTGCTTGCCCCACCAAAAGTTAAGTTTAGTTTTTCCATTTTGTGATTTAAAGAAAACACCACTCCCCCAAAATCATTATTAAGCCATTTTCTTCTAATCAAATCGGTGGAAGAAATGGTGTCATTTCCAATGATGATATTTTCTAAACCATAGTCGGCTAAATCTTCTCCTGATTTAAATTGTTCATAATAGCCCTCACCATGTGTGTAATGTGCTGAAATATTTACATTAGTATTCTCTTTTACCTTTTTGCTATAATGCAGTTGGTAGTGGGTTTGTCCGTAATTATCCACTTCATTGTCATAAGTGTAAGGGTTGTAAGTTCTTGCAGAATCCAAATAATTCAGTGGGACCCCATACCATGCTTGATAAGTGCGCTCGTGCCCAGAAAAGATGATGGCTTTTAGCATTTCATTTTTTCCAAAATAGCCAGCCGAAAGGTAAAAAGATTTTAAATTGGAAGTGGCTCTATCCATGTATCCATCAGAAGAGATTTGAGAAAGTCGACCATCAAAAGCAAATTTTCCTCTCATAAGTCCTGTGCCAAATTCTACATTGTTTTTCAAGGTATTGTAAGAGCCAATAGTATTATTGGTTCTGGCATAAGCTTTCTTATTGAGCCCTGTGGTTTTCAGATTGACAGACGCTCCAAAAGCAGAAGCTCCATTGGTTGAGGTGCCTACCCCTCTTTGAATTTGAATGCTTCCAATTGAGGATGCAAAATCCGGCATATTTACCCACCAAACACCTTGGCTTTCCGAATCATTAAGCGGAATTCCGTTTACCGTTACATTGATTCTTGTTGGATCCGAACCCCTTATACGAAAACCGGTATAACCTATTCCTGCACCAGCATCAGAAGTGGTAACTACTGAGGGAGTAAGGGAAATTATATAAGGCAAATCTTGACCTAAGTTTCCTTTTTCAATTTCGGCTTTACCAATGTTGGTAAAAGCAACAGGCGTTTTTTCGTTCGCTCTTAGTGCATTTACATTTACTTCATCCAACACTTTTTGCATACTAATGGTGTCGGTGGGCTGTTGGGCAAAACCAATAAATGGGATTGCAAGCAGTACAGCCATGCTCTTTTTTTTGTTAAACATTTTTTTAATTTATTTAGTTAACATCCAGATAAAATGGGGTTATTATCTGTTTTATTTAATGTTGACTCATTTCCCTTCCAGGAATTACCCTGACAGGTTCAATGGGTATAATCTCAGCCTTTCGGCACCCCTTTTAAGATGAGGCAAAAGTATAAATAGATTTGAGATTTAAGATATTAGATTTGAGATTTTTGAAATACTTTTCTCAACTCTATCTTTCCCTTCCACAACAAAATAGGTGTGTCCTAAACTTTCTAATTCAGTTTTGTAAATCTCAAAAAGTTCGGCTCTATCATTTGGGTTTTCTCTTTGTTTATCTGCTTCCCAAGGGATGTCGGGCTTGCATAAAAGATAAAAACGTCTTTCTGATTTTTGTTGTTCAATTTGCTCCAAAATCCAATTGTCGCAACCACCGTATTTGTAT
>CATMIT010000059.1 GCA_950069165.1 uncultured Flavobacteriales bacterium | reverse complement strand
AGACCAGAACCCAATGCAGTTTTTGTACTCCATGCTGTTGTTCCTTGTTCTCTAAATTGAATTCTGTACATCTCTACTAGACAAAGTGATGTATTTGCATCCAACCAATTAACTTTTGCCCTGTCATGGGTTAAGTCTGTTATACTTAAGCCAGTTGGAATAGGGCTATTACAAATTATAGTCGTATTTTCAGAAACAGTAATTGCTATTGTAGCAATGCAACTATTAGCATCAACTACCCAAACCGTATAAGTACCAGCGGTCAAATTAGAAATATTCTGTGTGTTTTGTGTTGGGCTTGTATTCCAATAATATAAGTAAGGGGTTGTGCCTCCGCTAACTGTTAAATCAATAGCGCCATCATTAGCCCCAACTGAAGAGGCATTTGTAATATTATAGCTAATATTAATTGGGGCTGGCTCAACAACTGTATAAGTAGATGAAAAAGTTTGTCCGGAAGCATCTGTAATACTTATTGTATAATTTCCTCCACTAAGGTTTGTTAAATCCTCTGTTGTAACGCCATTATTCCATAAAAAATTATAGGGTAATATACCACCACTAACATTTAAATCAATACTACCATTTCCATCTCCATTGCAATTCAGATGAGTAATATTTACTGAAACAGAAATAGGAGTAAGCGTGCCATTTTCTACTAATATAGATGAGGTAGCAAAACAATTATTGTCATCAATAGCATAAAAAATATAGGTGCCAGCAGGGATATTAATCAAATTTTGATTAGTGGAATAGGGCGATACCCAATAATAGGTATAAGGAGGAGTCCCTCCTGTTGTACTGGTATAAATCGCGCCATCACTCATGCCAGGAGCAGAAGTATTTGTTACATTATAACTTATGCTAATAAGAGTTGGCTCAACAATAGTATAAGTTGCAGTTTCTACTTGTCCTTGTGCATCTGTTACACTAACTGTATAATTCCCTGTTGCCAGGTTAGAAATATCTTGAGTACTTGCTCCATTATTCCATGAATAAGTAAAAGGAGCAAGTCCACCACTTACGCTTAAATCAATACTACCATCTGCACTTCCATTACAACTTGCATCCGTAATTGATGCGCTCAACACAATAGGTACATTTACAGGTACACAGCCATTTGAATTTTGTAAAGAAGAACGGCTTCCGTTTAGGGTTGCTTGCATTCTTGTTTTTTGATCATCTGAAAACATATACATACATGCATCATTAGTATAGTCCATATAGTTCATAAACATGTCTCCATTGTTGCCATTCCCACTGCAACTAGATGTTGAAGGAAAAGTAGGACATCCATAATTTGAAGTTTGTTGAGTTGGTGTATCATTACAATAATCATTTCCACAATTTGAATTCCCCCAAATATGCCAAAGGTTCAAATAATGTCCTACCTCATGGGTTGCTGTCCTTCCTAAATGATAAGGGTAAGTTGCTGTACCTATATCGCCAAAATAAGCATAATCACAAACAACACCATCTGTACTTGCATTACCTCCTGGAAAAGTAGCGAATCCTAGAAGACCACTACTTAAATTACATACCCAAATATTTAAGTAATCGGATGTATTCCAGGCATTATGCCCACCACTACTTGAATATTTCATACTTGTATATCCAGAAAAACTTGAGGTAGTAGTATATGTTCTAGTAATTCCTGTTGTTATATTACCGTTTGGATCCCTAACAGCCAAACAAAATTCTATCTCACAATCGGCTGCTACACCAGAAAATGCTGAAGGAACTAAAGATGCATCAGAATTTAATTTTCTAAAATCTTCATTCAATATGTCAATTTGCGATTGCACTTGTGCGGTGGATATGTTTTGTGAAGAAGTTTTATAAATAACATGCACGACCACTGGAATAGTGATAACTACTGAGGATATGAAACCCTCTGGTTGATTATTTATCCATTGCTGAATTATATTTTCTTGCTGCTGCATACGAATCTGAATTTGCGGATCGTTTTGTATCAACTCATCCAAATGCTGCATGGTACCGCAATTCCTGCTTTGAGCTTGTGTAAATAACACGCTAATAATCAAACCTAAAAGGAGAGAATATTTTTTCATTTTCTTACTTTTTTTGCTTACAAATTTACAAAATTATCGATTACAAATGAGTTTATAATCGCACCACTTGCACGCCTTTATATCCTCCACTTGTACAAAATCTTCTGTTTGTATTTTATCTAAAATTTTAATGAGCTGCTCTTCAAACTCTTGCAATACTTTTTTAGTTATCAAAAGTTGCTCTTTACTATTACTTTTGTTACCCTCTTTGTTCGTTTTATTCCTTGAAACACAAATAAGTCCTTCTTTCAAATTTTTGAAGGAAAAATTACCGGCAATTACCTTTCTGTCAAAATACTGAGGATTCTTATTTAAATATAAATAAGCATACATTAGAAGTTGAAAGGCCTTGCCCTTCTTATTGTTTTCTGAGAGTTCGTTCCAATTGAAGAAAGTTACTTCACCCTCTTCCACCTTTCCAGTTTTGTAATCAATAATGCGCAATACATCCCCTAATTCATCTACCCTATCTACCCTTCCTGTCAAATTAAATGTGGTGTTATTTAGCTGAATACCCCCACTTAAATCATCTTCCAATCCTTTTATCGTAAGTTGTTCTCCATTCTGCTTGGCTTTAAGTATTTCCTTTTTCTCTAAATCCAAAAAATTTTGCGTTAGTTTTTTTGCAATTTCTACACTCAAATAATTTTTTCCTTCCTCCAAATTATTGTTTTTCAGGATTACTCTGTATTCTTGAATTATCTGTTTTAAAATCTTTGGTTGCCAAGTTTCAATTAATTTTTCGTTAAGGGAGCCCTTTTCATAAACCCTATCCAAAGCATTATGCACAGCAGTGCCTAAATGACTAGCATCCGCAAACTCATCTACCGCATCATCCTTTCTGATTTTAGCCAAATAATGATAATAAAAAGACAGGGAACAATTACTGTATTTATTCAGGGCAGATGGAGAAACTCCCTTTTTTGCCCAAGAAGAAATAGCATCCTCCAAACCTGTATTTTTTATGGTAATTTCATTGTTGTTTTTAAGTTGTAATTGCTCGCCTTTAAATACACATTCCCTAATTGGAGTGGCAGTATACTCGGATAAAAGTTGGGTGATAAAGCGGCTTTTTTCACCACTTCCAAAATCATCCGTCTGGGTATTATAAATTAAAGTAACATGTTCTGCTCTTTGTAAAATTCTATAAAAATGGTAGGCAAAAACAGCATCACTTTCGGCATAAGTAGGTAACTTAAAATACTTTTTCATATCATAAGGAATAAAGGAATTCACACTTTTTCCTTTTGGAAGCGTCCCTTCATTTACCGATAGCATGATTACGTTTTTAAAGTCAAGTGTTCTGCTTTCCAAAATCCCCATCAGTTGCACCCCATTTAGCGGTTCTCCTTTAAAAGGGATGACTTCTTTGGCGATAATTTGTTGCAGTATTTTCTGCATGGTTTTCAATTCTATTTCTTGCTTTAACTCCCCTAGTAGTTTATCTAAAATTATAATACATTCAGAAAAAACAAATAGTATTTCTGACTCTATCGTTCCTTTTTTGCCAACCAATGGCTTGCGCAACAAACTCACTATTTGAGCAAGCGTTTCAATGGAATCTTTAGCGGAATTCCAAGGATTAAAAAAAGATTGTAATGATTCATCTTTGATATGCTCTTTGATTAAGGATTCACTGATAAAAACAAAATTCTCTTTATTGATGATTTTTTTTAAGATAAATAATGAATCTTTATTGCAAATTTTTGCAAAATAAGGATGTTCCAAAATTCGGATAACATCTTTGTAATAAAAGGCCTTTTTTTGATAATTATGTGCATGAATGTGCATGCTCATCAGTGCACTGGCCAAGGCATACAAAGGTGTGTTTTTTAGCGGACTTCCCATTGTTACATTCAACTCTTTCACTTTCTTTGGTAAATGATTAAGCACGGGATACAATAAACTCTCATCTGCCAAAATAATAGCAGTATTAGATGCATCCAAGTCCTGCGCAGAAAATCCATTTAGGACTTGGGCTGCTACCTTTGCTTGTGCTATATTTTTTGGACATGCTACTACATCAAATGTTTTTTTAGGTTTAGAAAAATAATCGCCTACTCCCTTAAAATCAACTTCCTTCCATCTTTTTCTTTGCTCACGTAAAAATCCGCCCGCCTCATGATTTTCATTCTTGTAATAGAATTTATCTGCATCCCAAAAAACCCGAGCAATATCCTCTTTTTTTAGATATTCGATTATTTGCTGTTCTGATTTTGTAAGGGCATTGAGCCCAACAAACCATACTTTTTCCCAAGAAATTTTTACCTCCTTAATTTCATTTGCTGCCTTGCGATAAGCCATGCCCTGATAAGCAGCATTTTGGGTTAATAAAGATTGATTGAAATGCAAATACCAATCATATATCTGCTGATAAAAAGTAACAAAATTATTTTGCTCTTTGCTTAAGGGTTCTTCTGCCATACTCCAATTCTCAACCTTCCAATTTTCTAATTCTTTTACTTTTCTTAAGTTTGAGAAAATAGCTTTCGCATCTACCATACTTCTATCCACTTCATTAAAATCGTGCAATAACACATTACTCCAATTTAGGAATTCATCAAAGGAATCTGCATTTTTTGGAGGGTGTGCCAAATAAGACTGATAAAGATAAAATTGTAAGGAAATGTTATCCAAAACTTTCAGCCCAGAAATATGCTCCACAAATTCTTCTACTGAAAAAAACTTAGGCAAAAAAATGGGCTTTGAAATCTTTTTTGATAAATAATGTTTCAGAAATACTACTGCCCTTTTACTGGGTAATACTACCGCTAAATCCCCCATATCCTCCGGGAATTTTATTAGTAATCGTTCTGCTATTTTATCTAAAAATGGCCTCATTGTTGCAATATGTCCTGGGTGTAAATCAAATCGGTATCTATTACCTCATAGCCCATCTTTTTTAGGGCATTGGCATAATCCTTAATTTGATTTTGATGTTTGTGCTCCCTATCACCTGTTTTATAATCAATAATTGTAACTTCATTCCCATTAAAAACTAGGCGATCCGGAATGTAAGTTTCTCCAGTTTCAAGCAGTATTTCTTTTTCGGTTCTTACTTCCCAATTTGGTGTAAAATATTTTGCAATTTGCTCACTTTCAAGCAAAACTGGAAGTTGCTTTTTTAATTTATCATACTGACTTTTATCACATTTTCCTTTGGAAAAAAGTGTGTCAATCACTACTTCAATATCCTCTTTTTGTTTAATTTGAGAAAGTGCTAAATGCAGAATTTTTCCCCACTCTACACTCTCTTTTTGCTTTTCTACATCCCACACTTTTTCGGCTGAGTGTTTTAAGGAAATAACATTTCTCCAATCGGTTTTTTCTTGTTTTTTGACAGAAAAAGGATGGTATTTTCCTTCTTTTTTGTCTTGATGATTTTCATTTGCATCTCCTACAATTAAAGGATAGGCACTACTGAAATTATGTAAAAAGCTGTGTAGTTTCCCTTTTATATCAAAATCATCTGCTATTTTATTTGGGAAGCTTTTGCTGAAAATATAAAGTCGCTCTTTTGGCCTTGTCATGGCAACATACAATTTGTTCAAATTATCTAAAAGTGAAAGCTCTTTTTCTTTTTTGTATTCATCCGAAAAATGGCTAAATTCCAATTGTTTGCTACTGCTAATAAGTGCTGATTTTAATTTTTGGAAATGCCTGCTAGTATCCACCCAAATTTCGTTTTTATTAGAAGTATCTTCCCAATTAAATGGAATCATTACCACATTAAAAGCCAATCCTTTTGCTTTGTGAATAGTCATAATTTGCACGGCATTGGTTTCTTCCGGCACTACAATAGATTCCTTTGTTTTTGCATCTTCCCACCAAAGCAAAAACTCAGAAATACTACTGCCACTTTTTTCGGTGTATTTCAGTACTACATCTAGAAAAAATTGAACATAAATATCCTCCTCAATTTTCAAATTTCTGATAAGTTGTTCGGTCAGCTCATACAAAGGAAGCTCAATAAATTGTTGAGTATTAAAAGATAACTTTGCATCTTTTATCAACTGTAAAAAGGATTTTTGCTCCTTTAATTTTACATTTAACTCGTGCAAGGAATTTTTACTCAATTTTTCTTTGCAAAGATATTCTGCCATAGTAGCTTTTGCTATTTTATCTTCCTTGTTTTGCAAATAAAATAGGGATGCAATCAATAATTTTACTTTTTCGGATGATTGCAATAACAAACCCTCATTAGACACTACATCAATGCAATTTTCAGTTAGAAACTGTGCAGTTAAAGCCACTCTTTTTCGGCTATTGCACAATATGGCGATATCTCGCAAGCAGTAGTTGTTTTCATCTACTAACTTATTTATTTCAGTAAGTATTCTTTGCAAAATGAAATCTTTGAAATCATTTCCCTTATCACCAAAGAGTTCTAAATGCACATACCCCCCTTCTTTTGCATGTTCAAATTCCTGTTTTTGTCCTTTATAAATATCTTGCAAATGTGGAGTTAAAAGTGTTTTTAATTGCTCAAAAAAATCATTGTTAAATTTGATTATTTCCTTACGGCTTCTAAAATTTGTTTCTAGATTTTTATTCTTCTCATGTGCTTTTAATTTATTTTCCCAATCTTGTTTAAAAATAAGTTTTTCTCCCTTAAAAATAGTGGGCAATTGTAAAAATTGCTCCACCTCTCCTGCCCTCCACCTGTAAATAGATTGCTTGCCATCTCCTACCACCAAACTTTTTCCATAATCGACTGCATCCGTAATAAGAGGTAACATATTTTGCCATTGTAAAATGGAAGTATCTTGAAATTCATCTATCAGAAAATGATTATACCGTTCGCCAATACGCTCATAAATAAAAGCAGAAGGTTGTGCCACTACCACATCATGTATTTGCTTATTGAAAGAAGATATCTGCTGAATATTTTGTTCTTTTTTATAATTTTTAACCTCTTGAATCAACTCATTAAGTACAGCAATAGAGTAGATATTTTGCAGTACTGCTTTGTTAGTGAAATAAGGCTTTAGTAAAGCCAATAACTGATCAAAAAAGGATTGCAAATCTTTAAGGTAAAAATCCACCAATTGCTTTATATCGTCCGACTTGCTTTGGGCATACCACTCTCCATTTTTAATATACCTTAGCAATGCATCTGAGGGAATCCATTTTTTAACATCCTTATTTAAAATATTTTCTGTAAAATGTTGGTAAAAAGTACCTCTATTAAAATGTTCTTTGGTAAAACCATTTTTAGAAAAAAATGCTTTTGCATTGGCAGATAACAACTGCACTTTCGCTTCCAATCGGTTTTGCTGTAAATACAAATCTTTTCTTATTTGCATGCAATCCTTAATGCTTAGGGTTTTGCCATCAATAAAATCAATAACATCCTCTTTGAAAAGTTGCTGAGCAAATTCCTCTAAATCGCGCTCAATATTGCTGCTTTTTCCATCCTCTGTTTTTTGCAGAGCAAAATTCACCAAAGCATTTGTTAAATCTCCACCACCTTTTTCCAGCTTACCTAAAAGCAGAGCCACTACTGGCTGAATAATTTTGTAATTATCCATCTCCAATTCAAAGTTATGCGATAGTCCTAAATCAGTAGCAAATGTGCGAACAATTCGATAAGTAAATTTGTCGATAGTGGAAATACTCAAATCAGCATAGTGGTGCAAAATATGTTTGTGAATTGTTTTGGCACGAGAATAGATGATATCTTTATCTAATTTTGTCTCTTCTTTTAGCCAACCTAAAATATTTTCTTTATCACTCTCAGCAGCTAATTCTTTAAAATAATGCAATACCCTTTCTTTCATCTCGGCTGCCGCTTTATTGGTAAAAGTAATGGCCAGTATTTTTCGGTAGTAATCCTTAAAGCCAAAGCGATCGCCTTTTAATGAAAGTGCTACAAAACTCAGTGCCAAAGTATAGGTTTTTCCCGAGCCAGCAGAAGAGCGATAAATAGTAAAATTAGAAGTGCTCAATGATTGTAATATTTAGAAGCCCTAATTTATAAAAAAAGAAATTGATAATTTACTAAGGATGAAAATTGTTTTTAACAGATTTTATTTTTAGCGAAGCAAATAGATATATCCCTGTTCTTGGTGTTTCCACCCCTGAAAATCCTGGAAATACATTTCGTAAATATAAGTACCCATTGGTAATTCTTCTCCAGAATATTGATGATTACCATCCCAAGCTTTAGTACCTAATTCACAAAGCATATCGTTAATATTATTAGATGAAAAAACAAGTCCACTATTTCTGTCATAGATATTTATTTGGAAAGTTTCAATCCTAACGCCATTGTAAGTTAGGCAGAATTTATCGTTAATACCATCTAAATCAGGCGAAAAAGAATTTGGAATATAAAGCCAGTACTCATCTTTTACCAATAACTGATTAAAAGTCGTACCAGAGCAACCATTTTCATCTGTTACAATCATTGTAATTTGATAAATCCCTACTGAATCAGGGTAAGTGTGGTAGGGTTTTGAAGAAATACTATCGACAGCATTATCCCCAAAATTCCAGAACCAATCCACAATATTCCCTATTGTTTTATCTACAAAATGGACGGTCGGATAATTAATGGTTACCGTATCGGGAATAATATCGAAAAAAGCAGTTGGAGGATTATTAACCACCACCACAGCCGAACCAGTTGTAGAGCCAACTTCAGCAGCATCTGACATATTAGTAAGAGAATAGATTCCTTCAGTAGTTGTACTAATAATATAAGGATTTGTATTGGTGGTAATTTTCGGTTGATTTATTCCATCAATAGCATACACAAAAGTAAAAAAAGGTTTTCCTATAAAATCGATTGTAATTTGCGCGTGTTTGTTTTCATTAGAACAAATAGTATCACTCCCATAAATATATGCAGCAGTAGGAGGAATTAAATAGAGATGTAATATAATCGTATCATTATTTGTAACATAGAATGAATCAATAGGGTTTGTTGCATTTGGCATTAATAAAACACTATCCGAACTCCAGTAATCAAAACGATATAGAGGATCGATATTAGGAGAAAGCAATACTGTATCGTTAAGAACATAGTTATCTGAAAATGGAAATGTGTTAATGGTAATATTATTAATATCAATTGATGTAGCTGTCCCTGAAGGGAAGATATCATAAACTATAGTAGGTAATTTATAAACATGTAATATTATCGTATCATTATTTGTAGCATAAAATGAATCAGTAGGGTTTGTTGTGCTTGGCATCAAAATTATATTATTTGAACTCCAAAAGCTAAATCCATAGAGCGGATCAATAGAAGGAGATAAAGAAACCATATCTCCAAAATAAAAGTTTATAGTTTGGGAAAATGAGTTAATATTTATTCCATTGACATTAATTGTAGTAGATGTACTAGCATCATTAATATCAAAGTTAATTTTTACACCTAATCTTTTATATAAAATTGAATCCGTAAATACTG
>CATMIT010000058.1 GCA_950069165.1 uncultured Flavobacteriales bacterium | reverse complement strand
CTACTTTGAGTGTGCGAGTAAAACAAGCGGGTTCACATCAAAAAAAGGGGGGGGAAGAGTTTACTGATTCCGTAATTCAAAATATTTCCCAGAAAAAAGAAGGTGTAATATTTTTACTTTGGGGGCGTTTTGCTCAAGATAAAGCAGAACTTATTGATAAAAACAAACATCACATTTTGACTGCCCCTCACCCCTCTCCTTTTTCGGTTTACAGAGGTTTTTTTGGTTGCAAGCATTTTTCAAAAACCAATAAATTATTGGCCGAGCAGGGATTAAAAGAAATTGATTGGAAGATATGATAAAAAGAATTTTACTTATAACATTTTTATTTTTTGCATTGGCTTGTTTTGGGCAAGAGCAGATGATAGAAATAGCAAAAAATTACATAGAAAATAAATGCGACAAAAGCTTTGATGAAGTTTTGTTGGCAAGTGTAAAGGATCAAAAAATGTATCATATTAAGCAAGGGAAAGTGCTAAGTGAGTATGTGATTTCAAGTTCAGTATATGGAGAAGGAAGCAAGGATGGAAGCAACAAAACACCTCTTGGATTGCACAAAGTAAAATCAAAATTTGGCGACAAAACGCCAATAAACGGTAAAATGATTGGTAGGGTTTTTTATGGTAAAATCGCGACTATATATACAGGCAATACCAAAAGCAAAACAGATGATGTATTAAGTAGAATACTTTGGTTGGAGGGAATGGAAGAAGGATTAAATAAAGGAGAGGGAATTGACTCCTACTCGCGCTACATTTACATTCACGGCACCTCAGAAGAGGGGCGATTGGGAACGCCCGCTTCACACGGCTGTATAAGAATGAAAAATAAAGAAGTAATAGAGTTGTACGAGAAAATTAGAATTGGTACATTGGTGCTCATTTTATAATTCAAAAAAATACTTATGGAATATTTAGTTTTAATTGTTTTAGTTGCCGGATTTACTTTGGTTTATTTTAAAAAAACAGAAGTGAAAAATGAAAATTCAGCAGAACTTTTATTACAGTTGAATGATGCTTTACGCAAAGAAATTCAGGAAATAAGAAAAGAGGTTGGGGATAATGCCGAAAAAGGGCGAAAAGAAATTGAAACAAAATTGCAAGACATCAATAAAGGGATTAGCACTTTTCAAGAAAGCTCCAAAGAAGACATGCAAAAGCAATTTGCATCATCCAACAAAGTAATAAAGGAAGTGACGGCTGAGCTGGAAAAAATAAAGGGTACCAATGAGCAAGTATTGGGTTTTGCCAACCAAATGAAAACCTTAGAGAAAATTTTAGGAAACCAAAAACAAAGAGGAATCTTGGGTGAGATTCAACTGCAAAATCTTTTGGCAAATGTATTACCTCCTGAGCTTTTTCAGATGGAATATCATTTTGAAAATGGAGAGGCAGTTGATGCTATTGTAAGGGTTGGGGATTTTATCATCCCGATTGACGCAAAATTCTCATTGGACAACTACAACAAAATGATTGAAAGTAGCGACAAGGCGGAAATAGCGGAATTGGAAAAGAAATTTAAAAAAGACATAGCGCTAAGAATTGAGGAAACTTCAAAATATATTAGGCCAAACGAAAAGACTACCGATTACGCTTATATGTTTATTCCGGCTGACGGAATGTATCAGGATTTACTAAACAGCCGAGTGGGCTCTCTACAAATAAATTCAAAGGACTTAGTGGAACATGCTTACAGCAAAAAAGTGATGATAGTATCTCCCATGAGTTTGTTCCCCATGTTGCAAATAACCGTAAAAGCCCTTCACAACTTAAAAGTAGAAAAATCGATTGAAGATATATTGAAAAATATCAATAAATTAACGAACCATTTGAATGCCTATAAAGATTCGCATGACAGGTTAGGGAAAACAATTGGCACGGTAGTAAACCATTACAATAGTGCATCTAATGAATTTAAAAAAATCGACAAAGATGTTACCAAAATTTCAGGAGGAGAAAGCAGTATAGATTTTGAACCTCAATTGCTTGACAAACCAAATGTTAATGAAGAATAATCTACTTTATTTCTTCCTCATCCTTTTGCTTAGTGGCTGTATTTTTGGCAAGAAAAACAACTTACAAAATCGTGCTTTTATTTATTCTGAAAACCTAAAACAAGCGCAACCCTTTTTTAAAGTTTATAACGATAGCAAAACTACAAGCACACTTTATTGCAACATAAAAACAAGCGATTTTTTGAGTATTTATTCTTCAAGTGAAAAGCAAAATAAAATCAATTACATTTTGACAGGAAATTTGTATTTGGATGGGGAAGGTTTTGCTGTGGATAGTTTTAGCATAAGTAAAAATATAGCAACCGATACCATTACAGAAATAAGCGAAAAAATAAGATTGCAAACCAAGGAGGGGAAAAAATATGTGCTGAAAATAAGATTGACAGATAATCATAAAATAAGCACAACTATCCACAGCATTAGTATAGACAAAACCAATAGCAATAAGGATGATTATTTAGTTTTTACTAAAAAAAATAGATTGCAATTTAATTCCTATTTTAATATTTCGGATACCCTTTTTATCCAAAATAATACAAAGCAAAAAAACCTTTTTATAAAATATTATAATGATTATTTCCCTTTGGCAAAACCGCCATTTTCAGTGGGAGAGGTAAAATCAAAAGAAATTATGGTAGATAAGGTTTTTCCGCTTATAAGCGATACCACTTTCTTTATTCTGCCTATAAATAAAGTGGGAATTTATCAAATTTTAGAGAGTGAAAATATAGAAAATGGAATGAGTATTCTGGCATTTGAAAATGATTTTCCAAAAACAACTTCTGCAAAAGATATGATTTCTCCTTTAAAATACATTTGTACTAATGAAGAATTTTTGCAGCTAAACGAAATCAAAAACCCAAAAATAGCCATTGATGAATTTTGGCTCAGCAGAACAAAAGGCGACAAAGGACAAGCCAAAAAAATTATTAATACTTTTTACAAAAGAGTAGAAGATGCCAATACTTTTTTCACCTCTTATAAAGCGGGCTGGAAAACCGATAGAGGAATGATAATGATTATCTTTGGCGCTCCAAATATTATTTACCAAAGCAAAGAGGGAGAGAGTTGGATTTATGGCGAAAAGAACAATGCTTTCTCATTAAATTTTACTTTTACCAAAATGGAAAACAAATTTACCAATAACGATTATCAACTGAACCGTTCTCTCTATTTCAAAAATATTTGGAATACCGCCCAAAATGCTTGGCGAGACGGACATGTGTATTCAGATATGGATATTAAAGAAAAAATATATGAACAGGAAAGACGACAAAGACAAAGCCAATTTTATTTTTGGTATTAGGCCAATAATTGAAGCGGTAGAAGCCGGAAAAACAATTGACAAACTTTTTATTCAAAAAGGATTGCATAACGATTTGTTTGCAGAACTCTGGAAATTAGTGCGCCTAAGGAGAATAAACTACAAGCATGTTCCTTTAGAGAAAATCAATCGCTTGACCAGAAAAAATCATCAAGGGGTTTTTGCCTTTATCTCTCCTATCGATTTTCATAATATTGAAGATGTTGTTCCTGCACTTTACGAACAAGGAAAAAATCCTTTAGTATTGGTCTTGGACAGAATTACGGATGTAAGGAACTTTGGTGCCATTGCCAGAACTGCCGAATGTGCTGGAGTAGATGCAATTATAATTCCTGAACAAAATGCTGCCGCCATTAATGCTGATGCGATAAAAACTTCTGCTGGGGCGCTTCATAAAGTTACCGTTTGCCGTACTTGGAATTTGAAATTGGCTTTACAATTCATGAAAGATAGCGGCATACAATTGGTTGGCTGTACTGAAAAAACACAGGACAATATGTATAAGCCGGACTACACCCCTCCTACTGCCATTATTATAGGATCGGAGGAAGATGGTGTTTCTCCTGAGTTTTTAAAAATGTGTGATGCAAGAGCAAAAATTCCTATGAGTGGGAAAATTGCATCTTTAAATGTATCGGTGGCTACTGGTGTTATTTTGTATGAAGCGTTAAGGCAAAGGGGGTAAAAATGACCCTTGACCATTTCAGAGAATATTGCCTTTCGCTTAAAGGAACAACAGAAGAAATGCCTTTTGATGAAAACACTTTAGTATTTAAAGTGTTTGGAAAGATGTTTGCGTTAACTAATTTAGAAAATTTTGAGTACACTAATTTGAAATGTGATCCTGAAAAATCCATAACCTTAAGAGAAGAGTATCTGGAAGTTACTCCCGCTTGGCACATGAACAAAAAACATTGGAATTCCGTAAGTTTTATGGGGGATTTAAGCGACCAACAAATTGAAAGTTGGGTTGCCGATTCCTATAACTTGGTGGTAAAAAATATGCCTAAAAAATTAAAAATAGAATTAGCGAAATTTTAAATCCTTCCTTTCATTATTTGCTCGTAAGCCTCTTTCACTTTCAGAAATTTTTCTTCCGCTAATTTCTTAATATCCTCACTTACTCCCTGTAATTTATCAGGATGATATTTCACAGCCATTTTTCGGTAAGCCTTTTTTACCTCAGTATCTGTTGCCTGTTTTGTAATTCCTAAAACGGTATAATGTTGTTCAGAACTAACACCACCCTTTGCCAAAAACATGGATTTAATAGATTCAAAATCATAAGGATTAATGTTCATATAAGTAGCAATCCTCTTTATTGTTTCTACTTCTTTAGGATGAATTTCATTGTCGGCAGCTGACACCCCAAACAGAAAATGAATAATTTCCAAACGAGAAGAATGATTGATATGGGAATTTAATTGCAAACAGACCTGCCTTAGTTTAGCCGTGAAATCCTGCTTATTCAAACTATTAAACATCTTGAAATACTCGTTCGACTTTGCTGCTCCAAAAGTATTGGTGAAGAATTTTTTTACATAATCTAACTCTGATTTTAATACTATCCCATCAGCCTTTATCACTACTGAGGAAAGGATAAGCAATGAAATTTCAAATGCTTTTTTATTATCTACTTTTGAACTGAAAAAGTTTTTCCCTACATAATACCCAATTATTCCTCCAATTGGTCCTCCAAAAAACCACCCTGCAGCAGCTCCAATCCATTTTCCGTTTGACATTTTCTAAAAATTTTATTGGCACAAAAATATTATAAAATAATTTACGAAACACTTTAAACAGTAAAATCATTATCCATGTGAAAATTTGTACATTAGCATCTTAAAATTAACAAAAGAAAACCGTTTAACTTATCTTCAATCAAAATAATTATGAGTTGGTTTGCACATTGGTTCGACTCCCCTTATTACCATACCCTCTATAAACATAGAGATGAAAAAGAAGCACAACATTTTATTGATAATTTAGTTGCTCATTTACAAATAAAAAAGGATAGTAAACTCATTGATATTGCTTGCGGAAAAGGAAGGCATGCCACATATTTCAACTCCTTAGGATTGAATGTGGTTGGGGTAGATTTATCCCCCAACAGCATAGCATCAGCCAAAAAAAACGAAAATGAAACTTTGCAATTTTCTGTACATGATATGCGAGAAATTTATCAGAAAAATCACTTTGATGTGGTCACCAATTTGTTTACCTCTTTTGGCTATTTTGATAATGAGAAGGACGAGCAAAGAGCCCTCAATGCTATGGCGACTAATCTAAAATCAGAAGGAGTATTGATAATTGATTTTATGAATGCAGAAAAGGTAATTGCTAACTTGGTACTAAAGGAACAAAAAATAATTGATGGTATAACTTTTAACATCACAAGAAAAACGGAAAGCAATCATATTATTAAAGATATAGAGATTCTTGACAAAGTAGTAAAACAACATTTTCAAGAAAAAGTAAAGGCGCTAACTTTAGACGATTTTTCTAACTTTATCAGCAAGGCAGGGCTAAAAATAATTGATATCTTTGGCAATTATATGTTGGAAGGGTTTGACTCTATAATTTCTGATCGTTTAATACTAATTTGCAAGAAATGAATACGTTAACTTTAATCTTACTTTTTTCATCCGTAATTGCGGGGGTTATTTTTGTAGAAATATTCAAACCCAGAAAAGGGAGAAACATTCAGTTGCTACTCACCTTTAGTGGCGCCTATTTGTTGGCAATATGTTTGTTGCATTTATTGCCAGAGCTTTTCGCAAACAATCCGACTGAAAAAATCGGCATATTTATATTGGTTGGATTTTTAATTCAAATCTTGTTGGAATATTTTTCGCAAGGGATAGAACACGGGCATTTTCATAAAAGCAATATCATTCCTTTTTCAGTGCTTATGAGTTTATGCTTGCATGCATTACTAGAAGGTGTACCGCTTGGAGGAGATTTACAAGAACACACTCATAATGCACTACTTTACGGAATTGTGCTTCACAAAATGCCAGTTGCCATTGTGCTAATGACTTTCTTTTTACAATCCAATATGAGAAAATCAAGGGCTTATTTTTTATTATTTTTATTTGCTCTTATGGCGCCACTTGGCGTATTTGCTGGAAGTGTTTTTGGGGCCCTTTCTACTTTTCAGGATGAAATAATGGCAATAGTGATTGGGATATTATTACATATTTCCACCACTATTTTATTTGAAAGTACAGATGGACACAGATTTAGTTTTACAAAAATTATAACCATTATTATCGGAACATTGCTTGCCATTTTTAGTTTGTAATGAAAAAGAAAATTGTTATCACAGGAGCACCAGGAACAGGTAAAACTACTATCATCAATCAGCTTAAAAAATTAGGACATTCCTGTAGTATGGAAATATCAAGAGAGATTATTACCGAGCAAATTGCATCTGGTGGTGAGGTTTTGCCCTGGAAAAATTTGGAAGCATTTTCTTTGAGTGTATTTTCTCTTAGAAAAGCACAATACATTAATGCCTCAACCGATTCTTTACATTTTTTTGATAGAGGACTTTTGGATGTAATCGCTTATATGAAATTGGAGGGCTTAGCAGTAAGTGATAATTATAAAGAGGATTGCGAAAAATACAAATACAATACTACTGTTTTTTATACCCCAATTTGGAAAGAAATTTACAAAAATGATACACAAAGAAAAGAGGATATGGAAAGTGCAATTGCTATTGAAAAAGCATTAATTACTACTTACAAATCCTTTGGATATTCCATAATTCCAATACCTCAATTACCCACAGCCGAAAGGGTAGATTTTATTCTCTCCAAAATATAATATTTGTTCGTAATTTATGCTAATTTTGCCAGCAATTTAATAACTAAAAAACACATATAAAATGGCTAACATCACATTAAAAAATAATCCGATTACAACCTCAGGAGATTTACCAAACATAGGCGAACAAGCAAAAAACTTCTCCCTTATTGGAAAAGATTTAAAAGAAGTAACATTAAATGATTTTAAGGGGCAAAGAATTGTAATGAATATATTCCCTTCTGTTGACACAGGAGTTTGTGCTATTTCAGTAAAAACTTTCAATGAAAAAGCAGCAAATCTTTCTAATACTAAAGTGCTTTGTATTTCAAGAGATTTACCTTTTGCACAAAACAGATTTTGTGGGGCAGAAAATATTGAAAATGTATTGACATTATCCGATTTTGCAAATGGCAGTTTTGGAAAAGATTATGGGCTAACTATAATGGATGGTGCACTAGCTAACCTACATTCCAGATGTATTGTTGTACTAGATGAATTGCAAAAAATTATTCATACAGAGCAAGTAGATGAAATTACATCAGAGCCCAATTACGAAAGTGCTTTAGCTGTTTTAAGCTAGGGATTTAGTCTGTAGTTAGTTTATACACATAAGCAGCCGATATTGCTCCAACTATTGGACCTACAAGATAGTACCATAAATTAGATAAGGTATTACCATTTCCCATTATTGCATCAACTAATATTGGACCGGTTCCTACAGCTGGATTATAAGCTCCTCCTGAAATTCCTCCACCAGCAAATGCCCCTGCCATAACGGTAAATCCAATGGCTAAACCATAGTAGGAATTTCCCTCTGTTTTTGGGTTGGTTGCAACATTTAATATAACTAAAACAAGTGCAAAGGTAAAGATGGCTTCCACTGCAAGAATTTGTAATACAGATGCTGTACCATTTGGTGCTATTTGCATAACCGCACCTCCTACCCACTGCACAAAAATGGCGGCCAAAAAAGCCCCTGCCAGTTGAGAGAGAATATAATTAATGGCTTCTTTTACAGAGAGCAGTCCTCTAAATATCATGGCTATACTTACAGCAGGATTATAGTGAGCCCCTGATATGTGGCCTCCCATATAAACCATTACCATTAACATTACTCCTATTGCAAGCGGATTTCCTGTTAGCCCAATTGCAAGCACTAAAAAAAATGTGCCTATAAATTCTATGATGTAATTTTTCATTTTTATTTTAGTTTTTAATTTCGGGTAAAAGTATAATAATAATTAATTTGAAAAGAAAATTTGTAGCAATTAATTATTTTTGCAGTATGCAAATACCAAAATATGCTATCCAATTTGTGCTGAATATTTTTCCTCCACTTCTTTTTAATAGAATCGTACTGAAAGAAATTTCTGATGATTTTATGCAGATGAGAGTAGTTATTAGACGGGCACTATTCAACATCAACTTTCACAAAACAATATTTGGAGGAACTATTTTTTCAGCTTGCGACCCTTATTTCCCAACCATGTATTACCATATTTTTGCAAAGAAGAATCGTAAACTTATTATTTGGTTGAAGTCAGCTGAAATACAGTATTTACGCCCTGCCGACACCTCCTTAAAACTACATTTCAAAATTACAGAAAAGGAAATTCAGCTTGCTGAAAAAACATTAGATGAAAAAGGAAAATTCGAAATTTGGCATGATGTTGAAGCCATCAGTAAAAAAGGAATAGTGTGTGCAAAGGCAAAAATGTTAGTTTATTTAAGAGATGATAAACAAAAAGAAAAATTGGGATTTTAAATCTTATTAATCAGCACAGTAGCATAAGCGGAAACACCTTCTTCTCTACCAACAAAACCTAAGGTTTCAGTAGTAGTAGCTTTTATAGAAACTAAATCAATGTCCACTCCCATACAGTCTGCTAATACTTTTTGCATTTCAGGAATATGTTTTCCAATTTTTGGGGTTTGCAAACAGATTGTAGAATCGATATTACCAATTTCATAACCCATTGCACGGATTAATTTCATTACATCTTTTAATAAAATTTTACTATCAATGCCTTTGTATTTAGGGTCTGTGTCAGAAAAATGTTTACCAATATCCCCCAAATTGGAAGCACCCAAAAGTGCATCACAAATACTGTGAATTAAAACATCCGCATCTGAATGACCTAGCCCTCCTTTTGTGTGTGGAACTTTAATGCCTCCAAGCCAAAAGTCAAGTCCCTCTTGCAACTGATGAACATCAAATCCGAAACCAACTCTAAAATTCATGATTAATTTGCAACCTCTCCAAGATTCCAAATCATAGAAAAGCGGATTGTATTTGCAAGTGGATTGCTGCCATTTATAGAACTACTAGCATCAATTAAATAAGAAAAATCTAGTGTAAAAACATTGTATTTAACGCCAGCGCCCATGGTAAAGAATTGTCTTCCTCCTT
>CATMIT010000057.1 GCA_950069165.1 uncultured Flavobacteriales bacterium | reverse complement strand
ACAGAATCTTTACTAACACCATAATCGATAAAAAGCGCTAATTTAGTAATGCTTAATTTTCTTCCGTAATCATTTTCCCCATTTATATTTCGTTCCATATCCTGATTCAAAATATCAGGATTGTGCACTACCAACTTTTTGTAGGCAACTTCTTTATTTCTGTAAGATAAATCATCCAAAGCTATTATAAAAAAATCAATTGTCTGCTCACTTACTTCCAGTTTGTTCAGGATAGCATTTTTTACTTTCACCTGATTTTGGCTTTTGTGTTTATCCGTAAAATCTACAATTAGTAATTCCACATCCTTTTTTTCTAACTGACTAATTACTTCCGTTTTTAGTAAATAAAATTTCTCTGCATTAAAAATTTCAAATAGCAATCCTTTCTTTTTGGAGTAAGAAATTTCTCTTAAAGCCACAAGTGCATCATATCTGTCCAAAATATTTTTAGCAGAAATAACTTGAGCTTTCAGCATGCTGAGTGATTTTTTGAAAGTAATATTTTTCAAAATTTTATTGTCCGAGTCAAATAAAACGAAAGCCACTTTCTTGCCCTTAGGAATAATGAAATTGATTTGCTGTTTCTCTTTTTCAATTACTTCTTTTCTGCTGATGGATGTGCCATCTGTAAAATGAATTTCAAAAACGATTGGCATTTTAAATAGGTGAACAAGTTCAGTGGTATCATGCACTTGCTCCACTATAAAAGTTACTTCCTGCTTAATTCTTTTGTAGCTTACTTCATAATTTGGTTCGCCACCTTTATAAACCCATTGCTCCCAAAACCAATCTAAAGAAAGGCCAAGTGATTCATGAAAAGCGATTAATAAATCTTCTGAATCTACATTTTCATAGGCATGTTTTTCCAAATAATGCTTGATGGCTTTTCGGTACTCATCCTCACCAACCACATATTTTAGCATATCCAAAATCATGGCGCCTTTGGGATATTTACGCACTCCACCGGCATAAGAACAAGCAATTGGGTTGTCATTTTTCAGAGCTTCTTTTAGGGATTTATCTTTTGCTTTTCTTCTGGTATTATCAAAATAATCTTTGCCGAAAAATTCTTTTTCTACCATATAACCATAGTAAGTTGCGAAACTCTCTTGTAGCCAATGGTGTGAGGAAGTTCTGGAAGTGATGCAATCTCCAAACCACTGATGTGCCAATTCATGGGCGTTTACATACACATAATTGATGTCGTTAAAACTTACAGAATCTACAAAATAAAAATCACCAAACAAAGTGGCGGTGGTGTTTTCCATGGCGCCATACATAAAATCCTGAACAGGAATTTGAGCATAGCTTTCCCAAGGATAAGGCACATCAATTTCCCTTTCCAAATAGTCAAACATTTCTTTGCTGAGACGATAAGCAGAAGAGACTCTACTTTCCCAATCTGGATAATAATACAAATTAAGGGGCGTGCCGCTTTCTGCTGTTTTTTCTAAAATATCATATTCCCCAATTCCTAACATTATCAGATAGGAAGGATGAGGACTTGTTATTTTATAATGCCATTGTGTTAAATCTCCTTCTTCTGTTTTATCAATCAAATTGCCATTGGATAATACTTTGTAATCTTTGTCAAAATGAACAATAAGTTCCGTTATAAGTTTGTCGTTCATTTCATCATAATGCGGAATCCAATGCCTATTGTCAATGCCTTGTCCTTGTGTCCAGATTTGTTTTCGGCTTAAATTTTGCTCATCATTCCATCCAATAAAATAAATTCCTTTTCTGGGGAAGCAATGGTAATCAATAGTTACAGTATAGCTGTTTTCCCAACTTAAAGATTTTGTAAAAAACAGGGTAATTCCTTTTTTATTCTGAGAAAACTTAATTTCTTTTTCATCCATCAAAATATGATGAATGATAATGTTAGGGGCATCCAAATAAAGAGAATCTACTCTTGATAGTAAAGGTGTAAAAGTGAGTGCTACATTCCCAATTACTTTTCCAATTTTTGGTTCAAAGCTAACATCTAAAAGTAAATGTTGCATATCTACATTATGCTCTCTTGGCGTGAGTTTATCATCTTTTACATAGGTGCGATTCTGACAATTTACGGATACTGCTAAAACAAAACAAACAGAAAAAAGCAGTCTATTCTTCATAGGCCACCACATCTTTTATTTGCTCAGGAAACCTTTGTTTTAACAAGCTTTCAATACCTTGTTTTAGCGTAAGGGAAGAGGAAGGACAACCACTGCAAGCTCCTTTCAATACAACAGAAACCACTCCATTTTCAAAAGATTTTAATGAAATAAAACCACCATCCGATTCTACGGCAGGCCGTATGTATTCATCTAATATATTCGCTATTTTTTGTTCCATGTCGGAAAAATTTAGCATTTCTTGCTCTATCTTTTTTTCTACTTCTTTTATCGTTTTCACCTCTTCAATTTCCACTCCTTCTTTGTTTAAAAAATCGGTAATGAAAATGCGGAGTTGCATTGCTACATCATCCCATTTTACTTCTGCATTTTTAGTGATGGCAATAAAATTCCCACTTATAAAAAGACCTTTAATAAATGGAAAATTAAAAATTGCTGTGGCAAGAGGCATTTGCTTTGCATCTTCCAAAGTTAGAATTTCTATATTTTCAGCAACTAAAATTCTGTTAGAAACAAATTTCATTACTGCAGGGTTTGGGGTGCTTTCGGCATAAATACTATAATTCATTTTTTTTCATTTTTGCAAACTTACATATTCTCTAATTATTTTCAGTGTTAATTCCAGATATTAGCTTCTCTAAGTTTGATTTTCTCTTGAAAGAAAAAACGAGCGCTTTTTTCAAATGCTTTGGTGTAGTTGGAAACATAAAATTTGTATTTCGGTTTAAACTGATTATTTAGTAGGGTTTTATTTTTAAGCTCTGAAGCAATATGCTCGGCAACAATATTTGTAGAATTAATAACACTTATTTCCCCTTTATAGTAATCTCTAATTTCATTGTAAATAAGCGGATAATGTGTGCAAGCCAATATTAACTGGTCAATATTTTGCAATTCTTTATTGGATAAATAATTTGCAATAATCTTTTTGCTGATGTCTCCGTCTATAAATTTTTCTTCAATCATAGGTGCCAAAAGAGGTGTTGCCAGTGCAGTGACTATTGCTTTGGGACATTTTGCATTTATTTTACTTTTATAAATATTTGAACTAATGGTGGCTTTTGTTCCGATTACACCTACTTTACATGCATTACAACTGTTGGATACTTTTTCTATTACTGGGTCAATTACATTAAAAACAGGAATATTTTTTACTGTATTTTTTATAATATCAAAGGCAACTGATGAGGCGCTATTACAAGCTATTACAATACATTTGCATTTTTTTTCAAGAAGAAATAGCGCAATTTTTTTACTGAAATTTTGAATGGCTTCATCCGATTTTTCACCATAAGGCAAATGCTCGGTATCTCCGAAATAAATAATAGATTCATTGGGGAGTTTTTCCTTCAAAGCATAGGCAACAGTAAGCCCGCCAATTCCAGAATCGAATATGCCAATTGGTAAATTTTGCATTTGCTAAAAGTAAATAAAAGCATCTAAAAAAGATGCTTTAAATTTTAGATTTTGTCTTTGCTTAAAGCCCTAATCTCTTTTTAACAAGCGACATCACATTTTCATTTTCATCTGCATAAAGAATACTTCCCATACTGGAATCAAAAATATAAGTGAATTCCCCTTCTTTGGCAACATCTTCAATGGCAGTTCTTGCTTTTGCTAAAATCGGCTCTAATAGTTCTTGCTCTTTTTTCTGCAATGCATTTTGCGCATTTTGCTGGAAAGATTGAATTCTTTGTTCCAAATTCGTGATTTCTGCAATTTTATCTTGCTTTACCAAATCGGTATAAGTGGCTTCATTTGCTTGGTAATCCTGCACAGATGCTTGGTATTCCGCTTGCATTGCACCAAGTTGAGATTCTAAGCTTTTAGCAAAAGTTTGCAATTCTCCTTCTGCTGTTTTCTTCTCCGGCATTAAGGATAGTAATTCGCTAGAATCGATATATCCAAATTTGTTTTGCGCAAAAGTGCTAAAGCTTAAAAGTGCTAAAAAGCTTAAAATTATGATTTTTTTTATCTTCATTTTTTGTTTTCGTTTTTGTATTAGTTATTAATTTTTATTTTCCTATGTAGCCCATATTTTTTAATATTTTATCGCTTTTATCTAAGTTTGGATTTGAATAGAGCATTATCAAATCGCTTGAACTATCAAAAATTACAGCATATTTGCTGTTAGCTGCCAATTGCTGAATGGCATCATATACTTTATCTTGCAGAGGCTTTATTAACTCTTGTCTTTTTCCGTACAAATCTCCTTCTGGGCCAAATCGTTTCTTTTGCAAATCTTTTGCCGATTTTTCTTTTGCAATAATAGCTTCTTCTCTTTTGGTTTTCATCTCATCCGTAAGCAGAACTTCCTGGGTTTGATAATCTCTATACATTTTATCGACTTCCGCATAAATCGCCTCAATTTCCTCTTGCCATTGCTTGGTTATTTCATCTAGCTTATCTTGTGCCTGATTAAATTCAGGGATATTATTCAAGATATAGTCTGTATCTACATAAGCGAATTTTTGAGCGTAAGTTCCTACTGAAAGCAGAAAGGCGCCTATAAATATTAAAATTGTTTTTTTCATCATGATTTTTTTTAAAAGATTACAAATATATAAATTAAAACTGTTGACCGATTGAAAAATGGAACTGTCCTCCACCAGCCTCCGGATTACCAGGAATATCATCATATCCCCAACCATAATCCAAGCCCATAAGGCCAAACATAGGCAGCATAATCCTCACACCAAACCCTGCCGAACGCTTAACCTGAAACGGATTAAATGAATCAAAATTGCTCCAAGAATCACCAGCTTCCAAAAACCCTAACACATATACTGTTGAAGTAGGATTCAAACTGATGGCATACCTTAGTTCGGCTGTGTATTTATTATAGATTATACCTCCAGTAGTTGGCGATAAAGAGTTATTAGAATATCCTCTTAATGCTACTAATTCCCTTCCGTCCATTATTCTTCCATAACCAGATAAACCATCACCACCCACATAGTATCTTTCGAAAGGCGAAACCCCCAAATCATTATTATAAGCACCTAAAAGTCCCATTTCAATCCGGGTACCTAAAACCAATTTGTTGGCAAAAGATGTATACCAAGTTGATTTCCATTTCCATTTGTAATACTCAATCCATTTGTATTTTTCTTGATCATCCAATGTAATGTAATCATCCACTCCATCAAACAAAGAGTAAGGAGGAGTAAGCTTTAAACTCAAAGAAAAATTAGAACCTTTTCTGGGAAAAGTAGGCTGGTCAACCGAGCTTCTGCCAAAGGTAATACCATAACTCATATTATTTGAATAGCCATTAGTGTATGAAAAGAAAGATGTGGAATTTTTTAATTCATATTGCTGGAAATTGATATTTTGAAAAAGGGTGAAATAATCATCAGGAAATTTTAGTCGTTTCCCCAATCCAATAGTTGCCCCTTTAATTTCAATGGATTCTCTATCTTCTCCTGTTTGTCCATTAGAAGAAACGGATCTGTATAAAGAAATGCTAAATGAAGTTGGTTTTTTCCCGCCAAGCCATGGTTCAGTAAATGAGATGTTGTAATTTTGATAGTAAATTCCATTTGAGGATGCAGTCAAAGAAAGTTTTTGTCCGTCCCCTGAGGGGAGTGGGGTCCAAGCATTTTTCTTAAAAAAGTTTCTTGCCGAAAAATTATTAAACACAAGCCCTAATGAACCAACTACCCTTCCGGCACCCCAACCACCTTGTAAATTAATTTGGTCCGAAGGTTTTTCAGCTACAATATATCCTACATCTACGGTATGTTTTATTGGGTCTGGGTCAATATCCACATTTAATTTTTCAGGATCAAAATAGCCCAACTGAGCCAATTCCCTTTGCGAGCGAATAATATTTGATCGATTAAATAAATCACCTGGTTTTGTTCTGATTTCTCGCATTACCACATGGTCGTTGGTTTTTGAATTACCAATTACGGTAACCCTATTTAATCTCGCTTGTTTGCCTTCATAAACCCGTATTTCCAAATCGATAGAATCGTTATTGGTTGCCACTTCAACAGGTGTAATATTAAAGAAAAGATAACCATCATCTAAATATAATGAGCTAATATCTGTGCCATTCGGATTTCCAAAAAGACGACTATCCAAAATGCTTTGGTCAAAAATATCACCTTTTTTAATCCCCAGTAATTTATCTAACTCTTCATTACTAAATTTCTGATTTCCAACCCAGGAAATTTTTCTGAAATAATAAGGGTTTCCCTCATTAATTGTAAGCTGAATATTTAGGGTGTTATCTGCATTAAGATAGGTAGTATCGCTAATAATTCTTGCATCCCTAAATCCTTTTTCATTGTACTTTTCAATAATGCTATTCTTATCCGTTTTATAAGCATTCGCCAAAAATTTGGAAGCCTTAAAAATTCGATACCATTTTTTTTCTTTGGTATCTTTCATGGTTCTTTTAAGCTTCTTAACCGATAGAATATAAGGTTGCTCTTTCCCAAAAATGTTTTTCGTCTTAACCTCCCTTTCTTTTAGGCCGATAAATTTTATTTCATTAATTTTCACCTTCTTCTTTTTATCGATAGTAAAAACCAAAATAGTAGAATTGACAAGGGTAGAATCGGTAGTTTGAATGGTGGAAACCACAATATTTAAAAATCCTTTTTCAATAAAATAATCCTTTATTTTTTGCTTGCTGTTGTTTACAATATTTTGAGTCAGGATTTTTCCCTTCATCAATTTCAACTTCTCTTTTATGGTAGTAATGTCCGATTTTTTTAGTTTGCCTACAAATTTAAATTTGGATAAACGCGGGTGTTCCTCTACATAAAAATCTAAAAAAATACTATTGCCTTGAATTTTAGTAGCTGAAACTTTAATATCGGCAAACAAGCCTTGTTTCCACAATTTTTTGATGGCAGAGCTTATATTTTCTCCTGGTACAATTATTTTTTCTCCCACTTTCAATCCTGAAATATTGATTAGAGTGTTGTGGTCCAAGTATTTTGTTCCTGAAATAGTGATGCCTCCAATAATATATTCGCTTGGGTTGTTGTATTCAATAACCGATAAATCCTTGTGCAGGGCAACTTGTGCCTTAGTTTGTGTAAATCCCCAAAAAAGGGCAATGAGTATGATGATTTGTTTTTTCAATTCTTATTATTTTATCTGTGCTTTTGTTTTTCCGAACCTTCTTTCTCTTTTTTGATAATCTATAATAGCTTTTATCAAATCCTCTTTTCTAAAATCGGGCCACAAAGTATCAGTAAAATACAATTCAGAATAGGCAATTTGCCAAAGTAAAAAATTACTGATTCTGTGCTCCCCAGATGTTCTGATTAAAAGCTCAGGGTCAGGAACGCCTTTTGTATTTAAATATTGCTGAAAAATATCTTCCGTTATTTCTTTTGCTAAGTTATTTTTTGAGTCATGAAGAATCTTATTTACGGCATTTACTATTTCCCATCTTCCACTATAACTCAGAGCCAAGATGAGTGTCATTCGTTTGTTGTTTTTTGTCTTTTCAATGGCTTGCTCCAATTCCTGTTTGCATTTTTTTGGAAGCTGACCAAGGTTCCCAATAGCATTAAGGCAAATATCATTTTTCATTAATGTTTTGGTTTCCTTACTAATAGTGC
Source organism: uncultured Flavobacteriales bacterium (assembly GCA_950069165.1). Classification (GTDB taxonomy): domain Bacteria; phylum Bacteroidota; class Bacteroidia; order Flavobacteriales; family BACL11; genus DUAL01. Next base: position 1,932 of record CATMIT010000057.1, on the reverse strand, counting down.
TTATCAGCAAAGTCATCAGTGCATTTACTTCCCTTTCAGAACGCTTCCAGTTTTCAGTAGAAAAAGCATAAAGGGTAAGATATTTTATGCCAATTTCGGCTGCTGTTTCTACCGCTTCTCTTACCGATTTTACACCATGTTGATGTCCAAAAACACGAAATTTTCCCTTACCTTCTGCCCAACGGCCATTTCCATCCATAGTGATGGCAATATGCTTTGGTAAATTTTCTTTTTCTATCTGCTCTATCAAAGCCATCTTATTCCTAAATATTTTTTAGAATTAGTAGTTGCACCTTTCTTTCTCTGATAAAATCTTGAAAGAAAGGGTGATGCCAGTAAAAGTATACCAATCATTATCTTTTGAGTTTCCTCTTTGCATCCCTTCTGTTTTAGGTATTTGTATCCCAAAGGGATCTACAGCAAGATTTCTGTCAGCCATCTCTAGATTTAAACTCCCAGAAGTAGAAGTAGTCCATTCCGTAGGACTTCCAGCATAAGTAGTGCTGACATCATCCAAATAATCGGTAAAAGTTTTACGAATGCCGTATTCCAAAATAATATTGAATGTTTTATTTACAGCAATCTTAAATCCTCCTCCCATAGGAATGGAGAATTGCGTAAGAGCATATTTTTTTCGATTTGGAAAAGCGCTTGTGCCTTGCCCTTCTGTGCCTAATAGCTGCAATTCTACCCATTCTCCATTGCTTGCTTCTGCTTGCGGGTTAAAACGGAAAAGAGAAACTCCTGCAAAAATAAAAGGGGTAAAAGGATACAAAGAATTACCTGTTTCATATGGCAAAAAGTTGAATTCTATTTGGCCGGAAAGCTCATAAATGGGCGAACGGAAATGTAAATTTCTATTAAAATTTGCAGTATCCTTTGCATTTCGGGAATCATCTGCTCTTATATATCCTAAAAGCAATGCTCCTTTTACAACAATTCTTCTGTCGATATTTTTTCGAATAACAATTCCTCCACTTGGCATCATATAATCGAAATGCTTATTGTTGATATCGCCCAAATAATAAGAGCCACCTCCCATAATGCCAATTTCAGTAGATGAAACTACTTGAGCATTTGTAGGATTGCTAAAAAAGGAAAAACAAAGTAGGCTAATAATTGCAATTCCAATTTTTCTTAATGGTTTTTTTTTATAGTTTCTTATCATAAAATTGTAAAAATTTTCATCAGGCAAATATAGGGATATTTCAATTTTTTTGGCTTTTTTAATTTAATTTCTTTTATCAATTCCCCACATTAACTTACTCCTAATGGTAGAGATAAAAGAATGAGATTGTGGTTCAATAAGGTTTATCTTGAAATCGGCTTTTTTTATGATAAGCGAATTAGAAGAGTCAAAAGCCCTGAAACGCGAGTCGAGTGATACAAGCGCCAATTGATCTTTGTCTGCTACTTTTAATTTAATAATGTTATCATCACTAAGCACAATAGGTCGAACATTCAAATTGTGTGGTGCAATAGGGGTGATAATTACATTGTCAGTTCCTGGAATAATAATGGGGCCACCGCAAGAAAGAGAATATCCTGTTGATCCAGTTGGGGTTGCAATAACCAGACCATCCGCCCAATAGGAATTTAAGAATTCATCATTCAAAAAAGCATCAATCCGAATCATGGAGGAAGTGTCCTTTTTTACAATGGCTACTTCATTTAGGGCAAAATTTACTTTTCCGAACAAATTATTTTCTGTTTCCAAGCAAAGTAGTGTTCGTCTTTTAATTTCAAAATTATTGTTGAGCACATCATTTATTGCCGATTCAATTTGGTCAGTAGAAATACTTGAAATGAAACCAAGCCGACCAGTATTTATTCCCAAAATAGGAATATTACTATCTCTAATAAGAGTAACCGATCCTAATAAAGTGCCATCTCCACCAATGCTAAACAGAAAATCAGCATTATCTTTTAGCG
>CATMIT010000056.1 GCA_950069165.1 uncultured Flavobacteriales bacterium | reverse complement strand
TTTGGAAAAGAAGTTGAAGAAAGCTTGAAGAAAGTTGCGGAAGGGTTAGGTGCAAAAGGGAGTATTTATTATCAAGATGAGCCACTAGGAACAGCTCATGCAATTTTATGTGCTAAAGATTCTTTAGAAGGAAATTGTGTGGTTGCCTTTGCAGATACGCTATTCAAGGCTGATTTCACTTTAGATAGCAGTAGGGATGGAATTATTTGGGTTAGCCAAATTGACGACCCATCCGCATTTGGTGTTGTAAAATTGAATGAAGAAAATATAATTACGGACTTTGTAGAAAAGCCAGAAACCTTTATTTCTGATTTGGCAATTATTGGGATTTACTATTTTAATAACGGAGAATATTTAAGAAGCGAGTTGCAATATCTTTTGGATAATAATATAAAAGACAAAGGGGAATTCCAGCTTACAAATGCTTTGGAAAATATGAAAAATAAAGGCACTAAATTTTCTCCAGGAAAGGTAGAGGAGTGGCTGGATTGCGGGAATAAGGATGCAACTATTTATACAAATGAAAGGGTTTTAGAGTATAATGGAAATTTGATTAATGACAGTGTACAATATATAAATTCAGAAGTGATTCCTCCCTGTTTTATTGGGGCGAATGCCATAATTAGAAATTCAAAAATAGGACCACACGTTTCTTTAGGCAGCAATACAGTAGTTGAAAATAGCGTTATCAACAAAACCATTATTCAAAACGATAGCATGATTACCAATGCAAAGCTTAGCAACTCCATGATTGGAAACCATGTAAACTTTGATGGCAAAAATACCCAACAAGAGGTAAGTATTGGCGATTTTTCTGAAGTAAAATAAAAGATGAAAAAAGGGATATTAATTATATTATGTCTTATGAGCATGCAAACTTTTGCACAATGGAAAAGCTATTATCCAGATGGAACCACAAGAAAAAATACTAAAAAAGAACAAAAAAACAATGTTGAAAAAGATAATAATTCATTCAAATTTAACACTCATTTTTACAATGCCCTTAGCTTTAAAGCCTTAGAAAATTTTGAAGAGGCACTAAAAGAATTCGAAAAATGCATTAATATAAACCCAGAAAATTCAGTTCCATATTATGAGTCAGCAATAATTTACAAACAGTTTGCGCAGGAAGAATCAGCACTAGAATTTTCAAAAAAAGCATATCTTTTAAATAAGAAAAATATATGGTATCAACTACTTTATGCTAAGCTGTTATCGATAAATGGGTTAAGCACAAAAGCTGCTATCATATACAAACAGCTGATAAAAAAACATCCTGGCAATCAGGAATATTATTATTTATTGGCTGATAATTATATTTATTCAAGAAAGCTTACAGAGGCAATTAAAATTTATAATCAATTGGAGAAACATAAGGGATTTGATAAAAATCTAATTATCCAAAAGCAAAAATTGTATTTGGAGAAAAAAGACGTAAAAGGGGCAATTTCTGAAATTCAAAAAATAATTGATGCTGATAAAACAGATATTAATGCTTATGAAATATTATCGGAACTTTATTTGTTAAACAATGAAAAAGACAAAGCGTTTGAGGTATTTAAAAAGATATTAGAACTAGACCCTGAGGACGCGAAAGTACATTTAACTTTGGCTGATTATTATAGAAATCAGGGCAATAATGATGAATCCTATAAGGAATTAAAAGCTGCTTTTTCCAGCATTAAATTATCAATCGATATAAAAGTAAGCATACTTATTTCTTACTATTCCCTTACCGATTATTATGAGCAATTAAAGGAACAAGCCATGGAGCTTTGTGAAATTTTGATAAAAACACACATTGGGAATCCAAAAGCCCATGCTATTTATGGCGACTTTTTGTATAAAGATGGACGAAATTTGGAAGCAAAAATACAATATAAAAAAGTGATTGAACTGGACCAAAACAGACCACAAGTTTGGAGCCAGCTTTTGTTTATTGAATCTGAATTGGAAGCTTATAATGATTTAGAAACAGAAAGCGAAAAGGCATTTCAGTTATTCCCTTCTAATCCAGTTTATTACTTTTTTAATGGCATAGCTAATTCTCAGCTAAAAAACTATAAAAAAGCTATGATTTCCTTAGAAATGGGTTTGGAATTTGTAATTGAAACCCCACCCCTTTTGGTTCAGTTTTATTCTACTATGGGCGACATATATCATACGATTAATGAGCACTATAAATCAGATTCTCTTTATGATTTAGCGCTTGTTTATGAACCAGATAATGTGCAGGTTTTAAATAATTACAGTTATTATCTTTCTCTTAGAAACGAAAACTTAGAGAAAGCAACCCAAATGTCAAAAAAGAGTAACGAGCTGTCTCCTGAAAACGCTTCATTTCAAGATACCTATGCTTGGATTTTATACCAAAAAAAAGAGTATGAATTGGCAAAAACCTGGCTAATAAAAGCCTATGAAAATGGGGGAAAATTGAGTCCTGTAATTACAGAGCATTTGGGGGATGTATGTTTTCAATTAGGCGATTCCAATAGGGCATTAATTTATTGGGGAAAAGCAAAAAGATTGGGAGAAGGATCAAAATATTTAGAGCAAAAAATAGCTGAAAAAACCCTTTATGAATAAGCAAACGCTAATTTTAATTTTGTATTTTTTTTTCATTGCAGCATGTAGTGTAAAAAAAAATACGACAGCTAATATCACTACTCCTCCAAAATCAGCAAAAGCACTTATCAGCAGGATTGAGGAAAATAATAAATCACCAGAATGGCTATCATTAAAAGGAAAAATAAGTTTAGATAAAGACGGTCAGGAGATTAACTTTTCAACTAATATTCGTATCAGAAAGGATAGTATAATTTGGATGTCGATTAGAGCACCATTTGGCATTGAGCTTTTTCGCGCATTGCTTACGCCAGATAGTATTTTTTTTATGAATATTCCTAAATCTACTTTTATAAAACAACCCATTTCCTATTTGCATGAGCAGTTAAAAACAGAGATTAACTTCTTTCAAATTCAGCAAATGTTTTTTGGCACCCCCTCTATTTTAAAAGCAAAATATAGTTTTTCAGAAGAAGAAAAATACGCTATTTTTGCTAAGGATAAAAAAATAGGGGAAATAACTTATTTTGTAGAAAAAGATAACTTTAGAATAATAAAAGGTGAATATTTCAAAACTAAAAATGAATATTTTAAATTTAACTTATCCGACTATACTACAAATAATGGCTTTTTAATTCCTAAAAGTTTAATGCTTGATGTAAGGGTAAGTGATAACTTTTTGGCTGAACTCAATTACTCTAAAATTACCGCTAACAAAGTATTAAAAATGGTTTTTTCTATTCCAAAGAACTATGTTGAAATTGAGTAAACATATATTTTTCATAGTACTTATTTTACTTTCTACTACGGCTTTTTCTCAAAGTAAAAAAGCATTGCAAGAAAAAAAAGCACAAATAGCAAAGGATATTCAATACACCAACAAGTTATTGGAAAAAACAAAGAAGAGTAAAGAAAAATCCTTAGCATATTTAAGCACGCTAAGTAAACAAGTAGATAATAGAGCAGAATTATTACAAATGCTAAATATCGAAATAGAAGTAATTGAAAAACAAATCAGGAAAACCGAAATAAAGATAGCGGAAAATAAAATAAAAATACAAGATAAAAAACAGGACTTAGAAAAATTGGAACAGGAATATGCAAAAATGATTTATTATGCATACAAAAACAAACACGCGTATGATAATTGGGTTTTTATTTTTTCTTCCAAAAGCTTTAATCAGGCATATAAACGGCTAAAATACTTGAAACAATATACTCAACACAGAAAAATGCAAGCCGAAATAATTACAGCTACAAAAGAAGAACTTACAGAAGAAATAATCGATTTAGAAAATCAGAAAAACAATTTACAAAAAGATAAAGAGAATAAAAAAGCACTTATAACATCTAAAAAAACAGAAGTAAAGCAGCTAGAGACACAAAAAAATGACAAAAAAACATTGATTAAAAAGCTTAAAAAATCTGAAAGCTATTTCAAAAAAGAATTACAAAAACAACAACATGCCGCAAAACAGCTAGATGAAAAAATACGAAAAATAATTGAAGAAGAAATCAGAAAAGCAAGAGCTAAAGAAAAAAAGGGAAACAAAGAAGGGTTTTCGCTTACTCCTGAAGCAAAGGCACTTTCAGATAATTTTTTAGAAAATAAAGGAAGGCTTCCTTGGCCACTTGATAAAGGAATTATTGTGCAAGGATTTGGGAAACAACAGCATGCTGTTTTCAAAAATATTGAAACGCATAATAATGGAGTAGATATTGCTACTGATAGAGGGGCAAAAGTAAGGGCTGTTTTTGATGGGAAAGTGTCAAGAATATTTTTAATAAAAGGGGAAGGGAAAGTAATTTTGATTAATCACGGAGAATATTTTAGTGTTTATTCTGGGCTAAAAGAAATAAGTGTACAAACAGGAGAAAAGATATTTGCCAAACAAGAAATAGGCACAGTAATGACAGATAAGAACAGGCAGAAAACACACCTTCATTTTGAGATTTGGAAAAATTATGACAAACAAAACCCTTCCCATTGGCTTTATAAGGCTTACTAACAAAGAAATTACTATTTTTGTAGAGGAATTAAAAACCAATTAACATGAACAGTTTACTTTTAGCAATACCCGGTGGAGCATCAATAGCACTAATTGTTGTTGCAATTCTATTACTTTTTGGAGGCAAAAAAATCCCAGAATTGATGAGGGGTATAGGGAAAGGGATTAGCGAATTCAAAAAAGGAAAGAATGAAATTGAGAATGAGCTTAATGACACAAACGAAAATAAGGAAGATAATTAATTAGGCCTATTCCTATTGAACTCCTATCGCTCCTTAAATAGTATAAAAGATGCTATAAAAGCTAAAAAAACTACTTGCCTTGGCCTAACCAAATACTATTTAGAAAATATTGAGGAGCTAAGAACCCTTAATGCTTTTGTTGAAGTTTTTAAAGAAGAAGCAATTGTAAGAGCAAAAATAATTGACAACAAAATAGCAGAAGGAAAGGCTGGAAAACTTGCTGGAATGGTGATTGGTATTAAAGACAATATTTGTTACAAAAACCATAAGGTAGGAGCAGCCTCAAAAATGTTAGATGGTTTTGAATCCCTTTATAATGCAACAGTAGTTGAACGGCTGTTAGCAGAAGACGCCATTATAATTGGCAGATTAAATTGTGATGAATTTGCAATGGGTAGTGCAAACGAAAATTCATATTACGGTCCAACAAAAAACCCAATTGACGAATCAAAAGTTAGCGGAGGCTCTTCCGGAGGTGCATCAACAGCTGTTGCGGCAAACCTATGTTTGGCAGCTTTAGGAAGTGATACAGGAGGATCGATAAGACAACCAGCATCCTTTTGTGGAACGGTAGGATTGAAACCAACTTATGCTAGAGTTTCAAGGTTTGGGCTTATTGCTTTTGCTTCTTCATTCGACCAAATTGGTCCAATTACAAATACAGTTGAAGATGCAGCAATCATATTGGAAGTAATTGCTGGACAGGATGATTACGATAGTACAATATCGACAAGAAAAGTGGAGCAATACACTAAGCTTTTAGACGATAAAAAGCCAAAAAGAATTGTTTATTTCCCAGAATGTTTTGAAAGTGATGGTTTAGATAGTGAAGTTAAATCTGCAATATTAAAACAAATTCAAACCCTAAAAAGTAAAGGTCATATTGTTGAGAGAGTTTCTTTCCCTTACTTGGATTATTTAGTGCCAACCTATTATGTACTAACTACTGCTGAGGCATCCTCTAATTTAGCTCGATTTGACGGGGTGCATTATGGCTATCGTAGCAAAAAAGCAGATAATCCTGAAACCACTTATCTTAAAACAAGAACAGAAGGTTTTGGAAAAGAAGTTCAAAGACGAATCATGTTAGGAACCTTTGTTTTAAGTGCTGGTTATCATGATGCCTATTATACAAAAGCGCAAAAAATGAGACGATTAATTCAAGATAAAACCAAAGAAATATTAAATGAATTTGATTTTATCCTTACCCCAACAACGCCTCATACTGCATTTGAGTTAGGGTTAGAAGTAAAAAATCCGGTCGCCATGTATTTGGAAGACATTTTCACGGTTTTAGCAAATTTAAGCGGAAATCCAGCCATATCGCTACCTCTTACAGAGCACTCGAACGGAATGCCTTTCGGGACACAACTAATGGCAAAGCCATTTTATGAAAGCGAACTCCTAGCTTTTTCACACAATCTAATGAACAGTTTGTAGTTAAAAACTACAAGACTTAATTTTTAGCTTAAAGCAAATTATTCCGAATTTTGCTCTGATAAATATTTCTTATGAGAAAAATAATAGTTACTATAATAACACTTTTAGTATTTCAGTTTACTTTTGCAGGCAATACACATCTCTTTTTTTCTGATTCAATAAAAACCAAACAAATAAATTCGGAGAAAGATAAAAAAGAAACAGAGTCAGATTTGATTCAAGCACGCCTTAAAATATTGAACGAAAAAAGCCCAATAGATTTGGTGTATAATAAAGCAGTTGAAAATTCTATAAATTCATACTTGAAAAAAAATAAAAAGTTAGTATCAAGAATGGTGGGCTTGGCACCACAGTATTTCCCAATGTTTGAAAGCTGTTTAGATAAATACGACATCCCATTAGAATTTAAATATTTAGCTATTGTAGAGTCTGCCTTGAATCCAAGAGCTCGTTCTCGTTCTGGGGCAAAAGGCTTGTGGCAGTTTATGTATGCAACCGGAAAGCAGTACAATTTAAATGTAACTTCTTATTTAGATGAAAGACAAGATCCGTACAAATCGACAGAAGCGGCTTGTCAGTATTTTGCAAAGCTCTATGAAATGTTTGGCGATTGGAACTTGGTATTAGCGGCATACAATGGAGGCCCGGGCTATTTATCACGAACAATGGCAAAAACAGGACTGTATGATTATTGGCAGTTAAGGCCTTATTTAAGAAGAGAAACAAGAGGATATGTACCAGCATTTATAGCGGTAAATTATGTAATGAATTTTTATCAGGAACATGGAATTGAAATTGAACTACCACAAAATTTCATAGCCCAAACAGACACAATTACTTTAAAAACCCAAATAGAATTCTCGGTTTTGGCGGAACTAATTTGTATTTCAAAAGAAATTATTTTCCAATTAAACCCAAGCATTACAAAAGGGGTTTTCCCTAAAAATACCAACATCACTCTTCCTTCTGATGTAATGATAGATTTTGTTGTAAATGAGCAAGCAGTTTATACTTTTATTAAGGCAGTGGAGCAAAAAGAAATATTAATAAACGAAACACGATTTGTATATGTGGTAAAACAAGGAGATTATTTAGGAAAAATTGCCCAGCAAAATGGAGTTCAAATTAATGATATTAGGAAATGGAACAAACTAAAAAATGACAAACTTACTATTGGAAAAAAGTTAGTGTTATTTCTTAAAGATGATTTTAAAACAACAGCACAAAAAAAGACAGAAAACCCTGTATATATTGTAAAGCAAGGCGATACGCTTTGGGATATAGCAAATAAATATGAAGGAATTAGCGTTAGTGAGTTAATGCGGCACAACAATTTAAATTCTAATCAACTAAAACCAGGAGAAAAAATACTCCTTCCTACAAGCTAGCTCATGCGAAATCAGTATTTCGTTTTACTTTTTCTCTTTTTATTTTCCTGTGATGGAGGGAAGAAAATTCTCCCAAAATCAACTGGCTCAGTAAATGAAATTATTGTGGTTGTTTCGGATGCTCTATGGGAAAAGTATCCAGGAAAGGCAGTAAAAGAAATTTTTGCAAAAGACTATCCTGGCCTACAGCAATCAGAACCGATTTTTAATATCATTAGAATTAAGCCATCTGATTTTACTACTATTTTCAAAACTCATCAAAATATAATTTTGATTTCCGAAAACGGAGAAGAAGGTAAAAAAAATAATTTTTGGGCAAGTCCTCAAATAGTTGTTGGCTTGCAGTGGAATACAGAAAGTGATAAGACGCAATTGATAGAAAAATGTAAAAACTATGCAGCTATTTTTTATCAAAATCACTTGCAAAAAGTGACAGAAAAAATTTCACAATCTAACAATACTAAAAATAATAATTTTGGAATAGATGTAAAAATTCCTTCCGAATATACAATAGTATTTGATAGTGAAAATTTATTTTGGACTACATATAATCCTCAAAAAAGCGATTTGATAAAACAAATTTTAATCTTTAGAATAAATGTAAATGAATTAAATTTTCAAGAGAACCTAATAATTAAAGTAGATTCCGTTTTAGAAAAAACACTAAAAGGAAAGGGTGAGGATAATTTTGTTCAAATAGAAAAAAGATTTCCAATAGAAATTTCAGACAATACTTACAGAGGGCTTTGGAAAATGGAAAATGAATTTATGGGTGGTCCTTTTCTAATGAAAATATACAAATCAAAAAGTGGAAATGTAATCGTTTCTATTGGAATTGTATTTGCCCCAGGAGAAGCTAAAAAAAGATTTATGGTTGAAATGGATGCCTTGCTTTAATTGGGTAGGACAATCAATTTGCTTCTAACATTTCTTATTCCAACGGCACCTAATTCATAAATATAATAACCAGATTTTAAATTAGAAACATCTACAAACTGATTTGCACTTTTAATATTTTTAGACAAAACAAGCTGCCCCGTTAGGTTATAGATATTCAGCACAGGATTTTTACTTATTACATTTTCAGGAACATTTAAAATAAAGTAATCAACAGCAGGATTAGGATAAGTACTAACATAGGACATATAATTATTTGCAATACCATTTGGCTGGCTTTGCAAATTACTCTCCCAAATTCCCCTACCAAAAGTTGCAGCCCGAATTTTTCCTGAGCCATAATGAATTTCTAACTCATCTACAATTACATTAGGAAAACCAGACATAAAAGCTTGCCAATCTGACATTGTATTGTCCTTGTGATAAACACCAACATCAGTCCCAATATACAAATCGTCATTTGTTAAATCTTGATAAACTATACAGTTTACAGGAAGATTTGGCAGGTTTGAACCTGAAATATTTGTCCAACTATTTCCTCCATCAGTCGACTCATAAACCTTATTCCCACTATTGTAGTTTGAAAATGTTACAAAAACCCAATTAGGATCATTTGCCGAGACAGTGACATCAGAAATGGTAGAGCTTGGAAGGCCGGGCTTTATATTTGTCCAGCTATTTCCTCCATCAAATGTAACGGATAATTTTGAATATGTAGCCACATAAATTACATCTATATCAGATGGCGCCAACGCTATTGTTCTGATAGCAGTTTTAGTTGTCAGATTAATTGATATGGAATCCCAAAAAGCTCCACCAGTTGTTGTTCTGTAAACCTCATCATAGCCGGCAATTATAAAATAATTGTTAAGAGGATGCATTTTATAAGGGGTTACCCAAGCTCCATCATAAGAAACAGGCTTTATGTTGTTCCAGTTATTACCGCCATTATAGGTTACTTTTATGTTACCGTATTGTGATGAAGAATAAATAATATCAGGATCAAAAGGATCAATAATACATTCCATACCATCAGCCCCTCTAATTGCGTCCCACCCTGAAGAAGATAATCTTTCTGTTCCATTATCCTGTGCACCAGAAACAAGAATATTTCTATTGCTTTTCGATAGTCCCAACCTATAAAACTGAGAGATTTCCAAGCCATCACTAATATCTGTCCAAGTATTTAGGTTATCCAAATATTTATAAAATCCGCCATCATTTCCAGCATACAAAGTGTTGTTGATAGGATTGAATTCTAGTGCGTGTTGGTCCACATGCATATAGGCATAATTTCCACTGCCACTACTTGCTTCAATACTCCAATCAATTCCTCCGTTTACAGATTTCCAAATATTAACCCCCCCCACATAAACTAGATTTTCATCATTTGTAGCAACACCTAAACTTAAGTCATACCAAGACTGACCTCCCGTACCAGTACCATCAGTTTCCCAAGCTAAAATATTTGGTGAATCTG
>CATMIT010000055.1 GCA_950069165.1 uncultured Flavobacteriales bacterium | reverse complement strand
CAAATACAAATACGATTTGGAATATGGCTCTGCTGAGGTGGAGATACATAAAAATGACATTAAAAACAACTGGCATGTTTTGGTGCATGACGATTTGCTAGCAACAGGAGGAACAGCTTGCGCAGCAGCAGAACTCATTCAAAGATTAGGTGCAAAAGTAGCAGGTTTTGCTTTTGTTGTTTCCCTTGATTTTTTAAATGGAAAAGAAAAATTAAAGCAATATTCAGACCATATTATAAGTCTGAAAGATTATTAAATAGATGGATTTTAATACGAACGAAAACCAGAAAATGATTGCTGATATGATTCAGCAATTTGGTAAGCAAAATATTACTCCTTTTGTCAGAGAATGGGACGATACTCAAACTTTTCCAGTAGAAGTATTTAAGAAATTGGGCGAATTAGGATTAATGGGCGTATTGGTCCCATCAGAGTATGGGGGTTCTGGCTTTTCCTACACTGAATATGTAACGGCTATTGAGCAGCTTTCTATTTTAGATCCTTCCATTGGGCTTTCTATGGCGGCACATAACTCCCTCTGCACAGGGCATATTTTACAATTTGGAAATGAACAGCAAAAGAAAAAATGGTTACCAAAACTTGCTACAGCTGAGTGGATTGGCGCTTGGGGATTAACCGAGCATAACACAGGTTCAGATGCAGGTGCAATGTCAACCACTGCTGTTAAAGATGGAAAGTATTGGGTAATAAATGGTGCGAAAAACTTTATTACACACGCCATTTCAGGAGATGTAGCTGTTGTAATTGCAAGAACTGGTGAAAAAGGAGATGCGCATAGTATTAGCACTTTTGTTATTGAGAAAGGTACTCCTGGTTTTTCTTCCGGAAAAAAAGAAGATAAATTGGGAATGCGAGCTTCAGAAACTGCTGAACTTATTTTTGATAATTGCCGTGTTCCAAACAAAAATATATTAGGAAATGTAGGGGATGGTTTTATTCAATCCATGAAGGTATTGGATGGCGGTAGAATTTCCATTGCTGCCTTAGGTTTAGGGATTGCAAAAGGAGCTTATCAAGCAGCCTTGCAATATTCTAAGGAAAGGTATCAATTTGGCAAACCTATTTCTCATTTTCAGGCCATTGCATTCAAATTAGCTGATATGGCAACCGAAATTGAGGCCTCTGAACTCTTGATTTACAATGCTGCTGACAAAAAAAATAAAGGAGAACAGATGACTTTGGAAGGGGCTATGGCGAAATATTACTCCTCAGAAGTGGCGGTAAAAGTAGCTACTGATGCAGTGCAAGTACTAGGAGGTTATGGCTATACAAAGGACTTTCCGGTGGAGCGTTTTTATCGTGATTCCAAACTCTGTACAATAGGAGAAGGAACTTCCGAAATTCAAAAATTAGTTATTGCAAAACAAATTTTGAAATAACTTTGTCCATTATAAAGATATTTATACTTTTGCAGCCCAAATTAAAACAGTAGAATGATAATTATACCAGTAAAAGAAGGAGAACAAATTGACAGAGCTCTTAAAAGGTTCAAGAAAAAATTCTTGAGAACAGGAACCATGAAGCAATTGCGATCCAGAAAGCAGTTCACTAAAAAATCGATAATATTACGCGAACAAAAACTAAAAGCTGCTTATTCTCAAAAACTACTTCAGGAAGACGAATAAGTCTTAAAAATCATATTTTTCTTTAGGTTTATTATACTTTTTTTGTGTATATTCGTATACTTCTAAAAGGCAGGTTTATGCATAAGGAAAAATTCCTACACTATTTAAAGCACGAAAAAAGATATTCCGTTCATACAATTCTTTCTTATACTACCGATTTAGAGCAATTTATTAAGTTCCTATTCTCAGAATTTCAAATAAATTCTGTCAAAAAAGTAAATTTCCAATTCGTCAGAAGCTGGATTGCTAATCTTCTAAACAATAATATTTCTGCTCGCTCTGTAAACAGAAAGATCACTACTCTAAAAACTTATTTTCGATTTTTAATAAAAGAAGATATAATAGAGCTTAGCCCAATGCAAAAAATCATCTCTCCTAAAACTTCCAAAAGATTAGCTGTTTTTGTGGAGGAAATAAAAATGGAAGAACTATTCAATGAGATTGATTTTGGAGAAGGGTTTTTAGCCCAAAGAGATAGGTTGATTTTAGAATTATTTTATTTTACAGGAATTAGATTATCAGAACTTATTAATCTCAAAAATAAGGATATTGATTATTCTAATTCTACTATATTGGTTTTGGGAAAACGGAATAAAGAAAGGTTAATTCCGCTAACTTCTCCTATTTTAGCTAACATCAAACAATTAAGTTCTTTAAATAAAAGTGAATTTTTATTTATAACCGAAAAAGGAAAGCAAATTTCTGCAAAACAAGTTTATCGTTTAGTAAATAAGTATCTTTCCATGGTAACTTCTTTAGATAAAAAAAGCCCACATATTTTGCGCCATACATTTGCTACTCATATGCTTAACAATGGTGCCGATATCAATGCGATTAAAGAAATTTTAGGACATACTAGCTTGAATGCGACACAGCACTATACACATAATACCATTGAAAAATTAAAAACAGTTTACAAACAAGCTCACCCAAGAGCATAAAACCAAAAATTATGACTATCAACATCCACTCCATTCATTTTCATATCGATAACAATTTAGAAAGTTTTATCGAAAAAAAGATAAATAAATTATTAAAATTGGACAATAAGATAATCAGCTCTGATGTTTTTTTAAAATTGAGCAAAGCAGAATCTTATTCTAACAAAATAGCTGAAATCAAACTAAAATATCCCGGCTCCGAATTCTTTGCTAAAAGAAAATCCGACACATTTGAAGAATCAACCAATCAAGTTTTTCATGCTTTACGAAAACAAATCTTGAAAAATAAAGCGAAAAAGTAACTCTTTACTAGGTTAAAACAAATTTCAAAAAAATCTATTTTATTGTTTGGGTGAAATTAAAAAACTTTAATACATTTGCAACCCCTTTTAAGGGTATAGTTCTTTGTTATTAATAGGAAGAGTGATTGCCGATATAGCTCAGTTGGCTAGAGCAGCTGATTTGTAATCAGCAGGTCGTGGGTTCGAGTCCCTCTATCGGCTCTAAACAGCTGGGGAGATACTCAAGCGGTCAACGAGGACAGACTGTAAATCTGTTGGCATAGCCTTCACAGGTTCGAATCCTGTTCTCCCCACGAATTACTAGCGGAAGTAGCTCAGTTGGTAGAGCATCAGCCTTCCAAGCTGAGGGTCGCGGGTTCGAATCCCGTCTCCCGCTCAAAGCTATGTTTAGCCGATGTAGCTCAGGGGTAGAGCGTTTCCTTGGTAAGGAAGAGGTCACGGGTTCAATTCCCGTCATTGGCTCTATAAGATTGATAAAAAAGTAAATGTAAGTAAAAATAAATTAATTAAAATAGTAACTAAAAAACAAAGCAATGGCAAAAGAAAAATTTAACCGTACCAAGCCACATTTAAACATTGGTACTATTGGTCATGTAGATCATGGAAAAACTACATTGACAGCCGCTATTACTAAAGTATTAGCAGCAAAAGGATTAGCTGAAGTAGCAACTTTTGATTCAATAGATAATGCTCCTGAAGAAAAAGAAAGGGGTATAACTATTAATACTGCTCACATTGAATATGAGACCGAAAACCGTCATTATGCACATGTTGATTGTCCAGGACATGCAGATTATGTCAAGAATATGGTAACAGGTGCTGCTCAGATGGATGGAGCAATATTGGTGTGTGCTGCAAATGATGGGCCTATGCCTCAAACAAGAGAGCACATTTTATTAGGAAGACAAGTTGGTATTCCTAGAATGGTTGTATTTATGAATAAAGTAGATATGGTAGATGATGAGGAACTCCTTGAATTAGTCGATATGGAGATAAGAGAATTACTTTCATTTTATGAATATGATGGGGATAATACTCCTGTGATTGCTGGTTCAGCTCTTGGTGCATTAAATGGTGAATCTGAGTGGGTAGGAAAGATTGATGAGCTTATGGCTGCTGTAGATTCTTATATAGAGGAGCCAGTAAGGGATAATGAAAAACCATTTTTAATGCCAATTGAAGATGTATTTACTATTACTGGTAGAGGAACAGTGGCTACAGGTAGAATTGAAACGGGTATTGCTAATACTGGTGATGCTGTTGATATTATTGGAATGGGTGCTGAGAAATTAAGCTCAACTGTTACTGGAGTTGAGATGTTTAGAAAAATACTTGATAGAGGTGAAGCCGGTGATAATGTTGGAATCTTATTAAGAGGAATTGAGAAGTCAGATATTAGAAGAGGAATGGTTATTTGTAAACCAGGATCAGTAACTCCTCATACCAAGTTTAAAGCGGAGGTGTATATATTAAAGAAAGAAGAAGGTGGAAGGCATACCCCTTTCCATAATAAATACAGACCTCAGTTTTACATCAGAACAACTGATGTAACTGGTGAGATTTTCTTGCCTGATGGGACTGAAATGGTAATGCCAGGGGATAATTTAACTATTACAGTTGAATTGATAAATGGGGTGGCAATGAGTGAAGGATTACGATTTGCTATTAGAGAAGGAGGAAGAACAGTAGGTGCGGGACAAATTACTTCAATAATTGAGTAAAAACATAGTTTTTCGGCAATAAAGGAAGACATTTTGCCTTCCTGTTGCTGTTTAAACGGGTGTAGCTCAATTGGTAGAGTAGTGGTCTCCAAAACCATTGGCTGGGAGTTCGAGTCTCTCCACCCGTGCTAGAAGAGAAAAAGAAAGAGTGATAAAGATAGGTTCATATATTAAAGAGTCGGTTGACGAGTTATTACATAAGGTAAGTTGGCCAAGCTGGTCAGATTTACAGAGTAGTGGAATAGTAGTTGCAATTGCAACTGTAATAATTTCTGCTATTATTTATTTTATGGATACTATTTTTAGCGGGATGATGAAGGTATTTTATGATTTTTTTGGATAAATTACAGATGGAGGAGCAAGCAATACAACATAAATGGTATGTGGTGAGGGTAAAAGGTGGCCAGGAAAAGAAGATTAGCACTTATATAGAGAAGGAAGTTAATCGATTGGATTGGAATGAGTATGTTACTCAGATTTTGGTGCCTACAGAGAAAGTATATCAAATAAGAAAAGGAAAGAAAGTAAGTAAAGAGAGGAATTTTTTCCCAGGATATGTTTTGATTGAAGCGAATTTGGTAGGAGAGATAGCGCATACTTTAAGGGCTTTACCTGGAGTATTTGGATTTTTAGGTGAGAAAAAAGGTGGAGAACCAGTACCAATGAGGCAATCTGAAATCAATAGGATTTTAGGCAAAGTGGATGAGTTAGCCATAAGTGATGAGTATGTGAATATTCCTTTTGTAGTTGGAGAAACTGTAAAAGTAATTGATGGACCATTTAATAGTTTTCATGCGGAGATTGAGAATATTGATGAACAAAAGAAAAAGTTAAAATTAATAGTAAAGATATTTGGCAGAAAAACTCCTTTGGAGTTAAATTACATGCAAGTAGAAAAAGTTTAAACAATGGCAAAAGAAGTTACAGGAATTATCAAATTACAAATTAGAGGAGGAGTTGCAAATCCTGCACCACCAGTTGGACCCGCATTAGGAGCAAAGGGGGTGAATATTATGGAATTCTGCAAGCAGTTTAATGCAAGAACACAAGATAAACCAGGAAAAATAGTTCCTGTTGTAATCACAGTTTATGCTGATAAATCATTTGATTTTATCATCAAAACTGCTCCTGCGGCATCTCAACTTTTAGAAGCTGCAAAAAAGAAAAAAGGATCGGGAGAGCCAAACAGGCAAAAGGTGGGAACAGTTACTTGGGATCAGATTAAAGTAATTGCTGAGGATAAGATGGCAGATTTGAATGCCTTTAAAGTAGAATCTGCTATGAGAATGGTTGCTGGAACTGCAAGAAGTATGGGCTTAAAAGTGAAAGGAACAGCTCCAACAAAATAAAAAGAGTAACAATTAGTAAAATTATAAATTTTAAAACAAACAATTATGGAAGGTACAGTTAAATGGTTTAATGCCAGCAAAGGTTACGGATTCATTGAAGGAGAAGACGGAACAGATTATTTTGCACACTTTGGAGAAATCCAATCGGAAGGCTTTAAAACATTAAAAGAAGGACAGCCAGTAACTTTTGAAGTAGCTGATGGAGAAAAAGGTCCTGTTGCAAAGAATATAGTAGCTGCTTAAATATACATATCAAGTAGTTACTTAACCACTTTAAATTAAAAATTAAAGATGAGTAAGTTAAGTAAAAAAAGGAAAGACGGTTTGGATGGTCTTGACACCACTGTGAGTTATAGTTTACAGGAGGCGACTGATATTATGAAAAAAACAGCATCAGAGAATTTTGATGCTTCTGTTGATGTAGCTATTCGGTTAGGTGTGGATCCGAAACAGGCGAACCAAATGGTGAGAGGTGTTGTTACACTCCCTCATGGTACCGGAAAAGATGTAAAGGTACTTGCACTTGTAACTCCAGAAAAAGAAGAAGAAGCTAAAGAAGCGGGAGCTGATTTTGTGGGCTTAGAAGAGTACATTGAAAAAATCAAAGGCGGATGGACTGATGTAGATGTAATCATTACTATGCCAGCTGTCATGGGAAAAATTGGCACCTTAGGCAGAGTGTTGGGGCCAAGAGGTTTAATGCCAAATCCTAAATCAGGAACTGTAAGTAATGATGTGGGTAAGGCAGTAGCAGATGTAAAAAAAGGGAAAATTGATTTTAAAGTTGATAAAACCGGAATTGTGCATGCTGCTATTGGTAAAACCTCATTCGATTCACAAAAACTTGCTGAAAATTCGGAAGAGTTAATTCAAAGCATTGTTAAATTGAAACCATCATCTTCAAAAGGAACTTATATCAAAAGTATCTCTATTTCAAGCACAATGGGGATTGGTGTTTCAGTTTCTACCAATACTTATCAAAAGAATTAAAAGATGACAAGAGAGGAGAAAAATAAATTAATTGAGGATTTGGATGCTCTGCTAAGTGAAAACAAGAATTTTTATTTAGCAGATATTTCCGGGCTTTCAGCAGAAGAATCGAGCGATTTGAGAAGATTATGTTTTAAAAGAGATGTATCTTTAAGAGTAGTGAAGAATTCTCTTTTGAAAAAAGCAATGGAAAGAAATGATTCTAATTTTGAGGAGTTTTACCAAACGTTAAGCGGGAATACTTCCGTTATGTTTACAGAAGTTGGTAATTTCCCTGCTAAAATTATTAAAGAATTTAGAAAGAAACACAACAAACCTATTTTGAAAGCAGCAGTTATTGAAGATTGCTTCTATTTAGGGGATGAAAATCTAGATTCTTTAGTAGAACTGAAATCAAGAGAAGAATTGATTACTGAAATAATTTCTTTATTACAATCTCCAGCCAAAAATGTAATATCATCCTTACAATCTGGAGGAAACAAATTATCAGGAATTGTTATTGCTTTAAAGGAAAAAGCAGATCAAGAGCCAGTTGCAGAAGAAATTACAGAGGAACCAGAAGCAGAAGATGATAAACAAGAAAAAGAAAATTAAAATTAATTTTAAAACAAACAATTATGGAAGGTACAGTTAAATGGTTTAATCCCAGCAAAGGTTACGGATTCATTGAAGGTGAAGACGGAACAGATTATTTTGCACACTTTGGAGAAATCCAATCAGAAGGCTTTAAAACATTAAAAGAAGGACAGTCAGTAACTTTTGAAGCAGCTGATGGAGAAAAAGGTCCTGTTGCAAAGAATATAGTGGCTGTTTCAGAAACGGAAGAAGCTGTTGTTGAAGAAGTGGCAGAAGACACTACTGCTACTGAAGAAGCAGAAGAAACTGCAGAGGAACCAAAAGCAGAAGATGATAAACAAGAAAAAGAAAATTAAATAAAAAGAATGCTTCCAACATTTATAATAAACCAAAGTTGAACAATTAAAAACCAAATAAAATGGCAGAACTAAAAGAATTCGCAGAGCAGTTAGTAAATTTATCGGTAAAAGAGGTAAACGAACTAGCAAACATATTAAAAGAAGAATATGGTATAGAACCTGCAGCTGCAGCTGTTGCTGTTGCTGGACCGGCGGCAGCTAGTGGCGGTGAAGATAGTGCTGAGGAACAATCAGAATTTGATGTAATCCTTACAGCCGCAGGCGGTTCTAAATTAGCAGTAGTTAAACTTGTAAAAGAACTTACTGGATTAGGACTAAAAGAATCGAAAGGCATTGTTGATAGTGCACCAAAAGCAATAAAAGAAGGTGTGTCTAAAGATGAAGCAGAAGCTTTAAAAACCCAGCTTGAAGAAGCAGGCGCTGAGGTAGAGTTAAAATAACTCCACTCACAACATAAAGGTTCAGACCCTATAGCAATATAAGGTCTGAGCCATTTCGTTTTTTATAGAAACCGTTTTTTAATTTAAAGATTACTCCCTTGACCAAGACAAATAATTCAGAAAGAATAAATTTCGCTTCCATAGGAAATCAAATAGATTATCCAGATTTTTTAGATATACAATTAGAAACATTCAATAGCTTCTTCCAATTAGGAACCACAAGTGAAGAGAGAAAAAAAGAGGGGCTTTTTAAAACTTTTGAAGGTATTTTTCCAATTACAGATTCTAGAAATAATTTTGTTCTAGAATTTATTGATTATACCATTGACCCTCCAAGATACTCTATTGATGAGTGTATCAGTAGAGGGCTTACTTATAAAGTGCCGCTAAAAGTAAAGTTAAAACTTTATTGTACAGATGAAGATCATGAGGATTTTGAAACTATAATCCAAGATGTATATTTTGGAAACACCCCTTATATGACACCAAAAGGAACATTTGTGATAAATGGTGCAGAAAGAGTTATTGTATCTCAACTTCACCGATCTCCAGGTGTTTTTTTTGGACAAAGTTTTCACGCCAATGGTACCAAATTATATTCAGCAAGAGTAATTCCTTTTAAGGGTTCTTGGATTGAATTCGCAACAGACATTAACAATGTGATGTTTGCCTATATTGATAGAAAAAAGAAATTGCCGGTCACCACTCTTTTAAGAGCAATCGGATATGAAAGCGATAGAGAAATCTTGCAAATTTTTAATTTGGCGGATGAAGAAAAAGTAACAAAAAGTGGTTTGAAAAGATTGGTAGGAAGAAGATTGGCTGCTAGGGTTTTAAAATCTTGGATTGAAGATTTTGTAGATGAAGATACAGGAGAATTGGTTTCCATTGAAAGAAATGAAGTAATTATTGATAGAGAAACTGTTTTAGAAAAAGAGCATATCAATCAGATTGTTGATTCCGGTTCAGTAACTATCCTTCTTCACAAAGAAGATGCTAATGCTGCCGATCACGCACTGATTTACAATACGCTTCAAAAAGATCCAACCAACTCAGGAAAAGAGGCAGTAGAATATATTTATCGCCAACTTAGAAGTGCTGAGCCGCCAGATGAAGATACGGCAAGAAGTGTAATTGATAAATTATTCTTTTCCGATCAAAGATATAGTTTAGGGCATGTTGGACGGTACAGAATAAACAAAAGATTAGGAGTAGATGTTCCAGAAACAAAACTGGTTTTAACAAATGAAGATATTGTTGCAATTATTAAAAATTTAATTGAACTAGTAAATTCCAAAACAGATGTAGATGATATCGATCATTTATCTAACAGAAGAGTAAGAACAGTTGGCGAGCAACTTTCAAGCCAATTTTTTGTAGGATTAAACAGAATGGCAAGAACGATTCGTGAGAGAATGAATGTAAGAGATAATGAAGTGTTTACTCCTCTTGATTTAATCAATGCCAAAACTCTTTCTTCTGTAATTAATTCCTTTTTTGGAACAAGTCAGCTTTCTCAGTTTATGGATCAAACCAATCCACTGGCAGAAGTTACACACAAAAGAAGAGTTTCTGCATTAGGGCCTGGCGGTTTATCCAGAGAAAGAGCGGGCTTTGAGGTACGTGATGTACACTATACGCATTATGGAAGATTGTGCCCAATTGAAACTCCTGAAGGACCAAATATTGGACTGATTTCTTCCCTTTGTGTTTATGCAAAAATTAATGATTTAGGATTTATTGAAACCCCTTATCGTGAAGTAGAAAATGGGGTGGTGCAATTAGATAAAGAACCAATCTATATGAATGCGGAGGATGAAGAAGATAAAATGATTGCCCAAGCAAATGCTCCTATTAGTAAGGAAGGTAAATTCAAAAACAGAAGAATTAAATCGAGATTACAGGCAGATTATCCGGTTGCAAGCCCAAAAGAAATAAAATTAATGGATGTGGCACCAAACCAAATTGCATCTATTGCGGCATCCCTTATTCCATTTTTGGAACATGATGATGCCAACAGGGCTTTGATGGGATCTAATATGATGCGACAAGCAGTTCCGCTTTTGCAAACAGATGCTCCAATTGTTGGAACAGGATTAGAACCACATGTTGCAAGAGATTCTAGAGTGCTTGTAAATGCAGAAGGAAATGGAGTAGTAGAATATGTAGAT
>CATMIT010000054.1 GCA_950069165.1 uncultured Flavobacteriales bacterium | reverse complement strand
GGGGATAAAGATTTTGAAAATACTTTATTGGAAGTGGCTAAAAGCATCTCAAATAATGTTTGTCAAATAGACGAAAATCAGAGGAAAACCTTACATTTAGCAGCAGTATTTGCTTGTAATTTTTCTAATCAAATGTATTATATTGCGGAGGATTTATTAAAAAAATCAGATTTGGATTTTGAGATGTTAAAGCCATTAATTACCGAAACTGCCAATAAAATAAAAAACCTATCTCCATCAAATGCACAAACAGGGCCAGCCAAACGAAACGATTTGGAGACTATCAAAAAACAGATTAATTTATTAGAAGATGATGATTTGAAAGCAATCTACAATTTAATAACGGCTCAAATTTTAAACCAAAAATAAGATGCAAAAAATTGCTGCTTCTTTACGGTTGATTCGCTTTCAAAACTTACTGATTATAGCACTGACTCAGTATTTTATTCGCTTTGCTTTTACCAAAACATTTTTGCCTTTTCCGGCACTTAGCAATCTTGAATTTTCACTATTTGTATTTACGACCATTTTGATAACGGCTGCTGGCTATATTATCAATGATATTTATGATGTGGAAACAGATAGAATAAATAAGAAAAGTAAGCTGATTATAGGGGTTCACTTTCAAGCAAAAACAGCAATTATTTGGTATTCAGTTTTTAATTTAGTTGCCCTTGCTTTAGGAGTATATTTGGCCATCCTTATAGGGAAACCTCTTTATAGTTTGATATTTGTTTATTGTATTTTCTTTTTGTGGCGCTATTCTAAAACCATAAAAAGAGCATTTTTAATTGGCAATATTCATGTAGCCATTCTCACCGCTTTAGTACTTATCAACACGGCTCTTTTCGATATTATTCCGAACATTCATTTTCCTGGAAACGAAAGCGGAGGGATGATTCTAAAAATAATTTTGGTTTATGCACTTTTCTCCTTCCTACTTACTTTAATCAGAGAATTTGTAAAAGACATTGAAGATAAAGAAGGAGATAGTGCTATAAATTCGCATACTTTGGCTATTGTTTTGGGCATCAAAAAAACCAAAATAATTGTATTTTCTTTGTCCTTTTTAGTAGTAGGAATTGTGGGTTTTTGGCAGTATTTCCAGTTACAAATAATTTCTCTAAACAATATAAAATGGGATGGTGAAATTTATGAATCTGTGCTTATTTGGGGAACGGATAAATATGCCATAATTTACACTGCTATTTTACAAACCATTTTGCTATTTTTCATATTAAAGCTATACATTTCAAAAACAAAAACGGATTTTTACTATTTAAGTCAACTTTGTAAAATCATCATGCTTTTAGGGATTTGTTCCATTCCGTTTTTCACTTATTTCTATCTGCAATAAAATGTTGCTGAGCAAACTGAAAAACAAGAAAATAATTCTTGGTTCTGCTTCACCAAGAAGACAAGAATTATTAAAATCTTTGGGTATTGATTTTGAAATTAGGGTTAGTGATTTAAAAGAAAAATATCCTAAAAACTTAAAAAAGAAAGAAATTTCTGAATTTTTAGCAACACAAAAATCAGAGCATTTATCAAAAACGCTTAAAGGTGAAGAGATACTCATAACAGCCGATACTATTGTAGTAAAAGGAGACAGGGTTTTAAACAAGCCAAAAGATAAGTTAGAAGCAAAAGAAATGCTAGAGTATTTATCTGGGGATGAGCATTTGGTAATTACATCCGTTTGTTTGCGAGATCAGCAAAATCAGGTAGTATTTTCATCAGTAACAAAAGTTTTTTTCAAATCGCTTTCTGCTGCAGAAATTGACTTTTATGTAAAAGAGTATAAGCCATTTGATAAAGCTGGCGCCTATGGAATTCAGGAATGGATTGGCCTAGTTGGCATTGAAAAAATTGAGGGTTCGTATTTTAATGTGGTTGGTTTGCCAATAGCAAAATTGTATCAAAATCTTATACAATTTGTAGCTTTATAACGTTTTCACCTCTACATTTTGTACTTTTGCAAACTAAAATCTGAAAAATGAAAAAAACAAGAAGATTTTCAATTTGCATAATTCTATTATGCTTTGCTTTATTGCAGGCGTGTATCCCTATGCGAAAGGTTGTTTATATGAAAAATAATCCGATTATAGAAAAAGAAATTATAATAACTCCACCGGTTCATCATCTAGAAATAGGAGATGTTTTATTTGTAAGGGTTTTAAGTTCAAATGATAAATCTTATGAATTTTTTAATGTGGAAACCAATACTAATTCATCTGCTAATAACACTTCCATGGCCTCTTTATACTTGAATGGCTCTACCATCAACAGTAAGGGCGTTATTGAAATTCCTATTATTGGAGAAATTTATTTGTTAGGAAAAAATTTAGAAGAGGCAAAAATTTCTATTCAGAAAGTAGTAGAAGAATATCTGCAAGATGCCATTGTAATTGTGAAATTGGCTAATTTTCAAGTTACTATTTTAGGAGAAGTAAATAAGCCAGGGACTTTTCCAGTTTTTAAAGAAAACGTAACTATTTTTGAAGCATTAGCCTTGGCAGGAGATTTGTCCGATTATGCCAATAGACAAAAAATAAAAATCGTGAGAACTTATAATAATAAGAAAAAGATTTACACTATTGATTTAACAAATCAGCAATTGCTTTCATCCGATTTTTATTATCTTAGAAATAATGATATGATTTATGTGGAACCACTTAAATATCGAACTTTTAGAAAATCTCAATCTCAGATTGTTTTATCGGCACTTACAACTTTAGCGCTTATGGTAAATGTATTTCTAAAAATTACGGAATAATATGATCGAATTTCAAAACAAAGAGCAAAGCCAAGAAGAAACCATAGATATAAAAGCGTTACTTTTAAAGTATTCTCATTATTGGTATTATTTTTTGCTTTCTTTCTTATTTTTTGGCTTTTTAGCATTTCTCAATAATCGATATACTGTTCCTGAATATAGCGTTTCTGCTACTCTTTTAATCAGAGATGATAGTAATACTCAATTAGGTGCTGAGAACTTACTTGAAGGATTAGAGATTTTTAGTGGAAAAAAGAATTTAAAGAACGAAATTGTAATTTTAAATTCTTATAGTATTACTGAAAAAGTAATTCGAGAATTAGGTTTAGGATTATCTTATTTCCAACACGGTTTCTTTCAAACTAATGAACTTTTTGAAGATGCTCCTTTTAAAGTTATTGTTGATTCTTCACACATCCAATTAACAGGTGTTGAATTTGGATTAAAAATAATTAATGAAAATCAATTTCAACTTTCGGTAAGTACTGAAGATCATTTCCCTTTCGATTTGAAAACTGAGAAGTTTGACAAAATATTATTAGCTAATATTAAAATTGATAAAACATTTGAGTTTGACGAAAAAGTTTCAAATGGTTTTTTCTCTTTCACAATTAATAAAACATTATTTTTTAATTTAGATAATATCATTGAAAATGGAAAAGTATTTTCATTTAAACTGCACCAAACGAATGTGTATGCACAAAAGTTAATTAGAGAAATAACCATAAATCCTATAAATAAAGAAACCTCTATTTTAAAGCTAAACATTAAAGGAAAAACGCCTAAAAAAAGCATAAAAATCCTTAATAAATTAACAGAAATTTATTTAAGAAATAGTTTGAACGAGAAGAATTTAATGGCCATTAATACCATTCACTTTATTGATGGGCAACTTGCTGTAATAAAAGATTCCTTAACACTTATTGAAAATCAACTAGAAGTTTTTAGAAAACAAAATCCAACTCTAGATATAGTTAATAAAGATTTTGGAACCTACTTCCAAAAACAAAAATTAGATAATACATTATCAGAGCAATCCGTAAATATTAAATATTATCAATCCTTGTTGTCTTATTTAAAAGATGATAGTGATGCACATTCCATAGTGTCTCCAGCATTAATGGGGATAAGTAACCCAGAGTTAAATGGCTTAATTCATCAATTATTACAATTAGGTTCTAAAAAAGACGAATTACAATTAACTACTACTGAAAAGAATCCTGCTTATAAAGCCGTTCTTTCTCAAATACAACATACAAAAAATACTATTATTGAGAATGTTAGTAATCTTATTTCTTCTGCGTTAATTTATGAGAAAGATTTAAAAGTTAGAATAAATTCTTTTAACAATAAAATATACAAATTACCTAAATTAGAAAAAAGCTATTTAATTCTTAAAAGAAAACATGAATATAATGAGCAAACTTCAATTTATCTTCAACAAAAAAGATATGAAGCTTCACTTGCAAAGGCTGGAACAGAATCGGATCATAAAGTCATAGATCCTGCTAGATTAGATAGTGATAAACCAATAACACCAAAAAAGGGGTTAACTTATTTTTTCGCTTTATTCTTTGGACTAATTTGTCCAATTGCATATATATCACTAAAAGAGTTCTTTAGTGATACTATCTCTAGTAAATCAGATTTACAAGATTTTACTAATGTCCCAATTTTAGGTCTTATTGGTCATAGTGAAAAAGAAAAAAGTTTGGTTATTACTATTGCCTCAAAAT
This sequence comes from uncultured Flavobacteriales bacterium, assembly GCA_950069165.1. Classification (GTDB taxonomy): domain Bacteria; phylum Bacteroidota; class Bacteroidia; order Flavobacteriales; family BACL11; genus DUAL01. The sequence continues at coordinate 6,116 of CATMIT010000054.1, read as the reverse complement.
CTATTATTGCGGAATCATTCCGGACATTAAGGACTAATATTCAATATTTAGCAGCCCATAAAGACAATAAAATAATTACTGTCACTTCCTCAATTGGAGGTGAAGGGAAAACATTTATAGCTATGAATCTTGCTGGAATATTTGCATTATCAGGCCATAAAACAATTTTAATTGGTGGGGATTTAAGAAAACCAAAATTACATAAAGATTTTAATGTTAATGAGTCAAAAGGTTTAAGCAGTTATTTAATTCATAAATCCTCATTAGAGGAAGTAATTGAAAAAACTAAAATAGAAAGTTTAGATGTAATAGGATCAGGCCCAACACCTCCTAATCCTGCTGAGTTGTTGGATGGTCAAAGTATGCAAGAATTAATAACTAAGCTTAATAAAACGTATGATTATATAATTATTGATACACCACCAATTGGGCTTGTTACAGATGGCGTAATTTTAATGAGATATGCTGATATTAATTTATATGTTATAAGACATAATTATACTAGACGTAATATGCTAGGCGCTATGAATAATTTATTTGAACAGAACCATATTAAAAATATGCATATTATTATTAATGATTTTCAGCAAAGCCAATCGGTATATGGATATGGTTACGGCCAGGGTTACGGCTACGGCTATGGCTATGGCTACGGCTATGGGTATGGTACTGATGGCTACGGCTATTATGAGGATGATGAGAAATCATAATTAGGGCTACACTTTATATTTCTTTTAATATTAGTTTTGCAAAAAATTAAAAGCCGTGAGTAAGACAAAAGGAAACCCAGCAAATAAAATACAAGATTTACAATTTTTTGGAGAATATGGAGGGGTAAATCCATCCATAGCCGATTCATCAACTTTTACCTATTTAGCAGGTAAAACTATGGGAGATGTTTTTGAAGGAAACCGTGAAGGCTGTTACCTTTATTCACGCCATGCCAACCCTTCCACTTCTTATTTAGGGCAAGCAATTGCAGGTATGGAATTTACAAAAGGAGCTATTCTTTCCGCATCAGGAATGGGAGCGATTACCACTACCCTTTTACAATTGTGTAGCAGTGGTGATGAAATTATTAGTAGCCGTACAATCTATGGTGGTACTTATGCTTTTATGAAAAACTATTTACCAAAGTTCAACATCAAAACAACTTTTGTAAATACAACTAAATTAGAAGAAATTGAAAATGCAATTACTGATAAAACTAAGGTGATTTATTGCGAGACTATGAGTAATCCTTTATTGGAGGTTTCTGACATTAATGCGATTGCTGAAGTAGCTAAGAAACACGGTATTAAATTTGTTGTTGACAACACTTTTACGCCTCTGATTTTTTCTCCAGCAAAAATGGGTGCTGATGTTGTTGTTCACTCCCTAACAAAATTCATCAACGGCAGTTCTGATACTGTTGGAGGAGTTGTTTGTTCTGATGAAGATTTTATTAGAGAAATGATTGATGTAAGTTCAGGAAGTGCTATGTTACTTGGCCCAGTTATGGATGCTATGCGTGCCGCTAGTATCCTTAAAAATATCCGTACGCTACATTTAAGAATGAAGAAACATTCAGAAAATGCAATGTATTTGGCCAAGCAATTCCAAAAAGATGGACTGAGAGTAATTTATCCAGGATTAGAAAATCATCCACAACATGAGATGATGAAAAATAGCATGAATGATGGTTTTGGTTTTGGTGGTATGTTTGTTATCGATACGAAAACGAAAGAGAAAGCAAATGAATTGATGGAAGAAATGCAGAATAACAACTTGGGTTATTTGGCAGTAAGCTTAGGATTCTACAAAACATTATTCTCAGCTCCTGGTCTATCTACTTCTTCTGAGATTCCTGAGGAAGAACGAGAAGAAATGGGACTGTCTGATAGTTTAGTGCGTATTTCTATCGGATTAGATAATGATATTGAAAGAACTTACCACACTATGGTGGACTGTATGAAAAAAGTTGGCGTATTATCATGAAGAAAACCCCATACATATTAGCGTTTCTGCCTATTCTATTTTTAATAGCACTGCTTTCTGTAAATGTAATATTATATGGTGATGATGTTTTAGGAGGATCTAACCAACTGGCACTTCTTTTTTCAGGAGCATTAGCGGCAATTATCGGAATTAAATTTGGCGTAAAATGGAAAACTATTATTGAAGGAATTAGTGAAAGTATAAAATCAGTTGCGCCTGCTATTATTATTTTATTATTAATAGGCGCTTTGGCAGGAACTTGGCTACTTAGCGGTATTGTCCCAGCAATGATTTATTACGGATTACAAATATTAAGCCCAGAGATATTTTTGTTTGCTTGCTGTATTATTTGTGCTATTGTCTCACTTGCCACTGGTAGTTCATGGAGTACCATTGCAACCATTGGTATTGCGCTTTTAGGAATCGGGCAAGTATTGGGCCTATCAACAGGACTAATTGGTGGAGCAATAATTTCAGGAGCTTATTTTGGAGATAAAATGTCGCCACTATCTGACACTACAAACCTAGCTCCAGCAATGGTAGGAACAGACTTATTCACCCACATCAGATACATGATGCACACTACAATCCCATCTTTTGCAATTACCCTAATCATTTTTTTTACAATAGGTTTTACTTTTGATACTTCCACATCAGAAAACATTGATGAACTTTTACAAGCCATCAGCAATTCATTTACTGTAAGTGTATGGTTATTTTTAGTTCCAGTTTTGGTAATTGTACTTATCATTAAAAAAACTCCAGCAATTCCTGCACTTTTAGCAGGGACTTTATTGGGAGGAGTATTTGCAATCATCTTTCAGCCAGAATTGATAAAACAAATAGCAAATACTGATACACTTAGCTTTAGTGCAGCATATTCAACAGTTATTAATGCAATGGGATCTGATATTTCCATTACTACCGAAAATGAGATGATTAGCAACCTCCTATCTACTAGTGGTATGGCTGGGATGCTCAATACTATCTGGCTTATTATTTGTGCTATGGTGTTTAGTGGTGCAATGGAAGCAACAGGGCTACTGAGAAGAGTTGCTGAGCCAATCATCAAGTATGCTGACAGTACGGGAAGTTTAATTGCTACTACTGCTGGTACATGTATCTTTTTCAATATCACCGCTTCTGATCAATATATAAGCATTGTTGTGCCTGGTCGTATGTTTGCCGATACTTACAAAGAAAAAGGACTTGCCCCCGAAAACTTAAGTAGAACCCTAGAGGATAGCGGAACAGTAACTTCTGTGCTTATCCCTTGGAATACTTGTGGAGCAACACAATCGGCAATATTAGGGGTGGCTACTTTTGCTTATTTACCTTTTTGTTTTTTCAATCTTATTTCGCCACTAATGACTATTGCTTATGGCTATTTGGGGATAAAAATAAAGAAATTAAAAGCTTGATTTTGAACAAATAAGATTTTATTATAATCCTTGAAATAAAACAAGATATAGTATTATATTTGCGCCCTGAATTTTATAAATCCTAAAACAGATAAAATGAAAAAAATTTACCTAAGCATTTGTGTAGCCATCCTTACTACTAGTGTTTTTGCACAAATAGAAAATGAAAAAAACAATGTGATGAATACAAATTTGAATAAATTTTATTCTCAATCACAAAGTCAAGCAGCATCTTTATCAAAAGCTCCTCCATTTTTTACAGATGATTTTTCTACCCCTTCTAACTGGACTTTAATTGATTTGGATTGGGGAGGCGCTCAAAACTGGATCATCACTTCTAACGGTCCTCAAGGTCCCTATTCTCAACCAATGGGAGCAATTTCATCTACTTCAGCTTCAAACGGATTTGCATTATACGATTCTGATTTTTTGAATACTGCTTATACCAATCAGAATGCACTTTTAATATATAATTACCCAGTAGATTGTTCAAACTATGCATATGTAAATATCAATTTTGAATCTTACCACAGAAAATTTCACGATTCTGTCTTTGTAGAAGTGAGTACCGATTCAATTACTTGGGATAGGTATGAAGTACATGCCGATTTGGGTGTAACGGATGCATCTTCAAATCCTGAATTTGTATCCGTAAATGTTTCTGCAACAGCTGGTAGTCAACCAGTGGTTTATTTCCGTTTCCATTATGAAGGAGAGTGGGATTATGCTTGGATGTTAGATGATGTTTCTTTCACAGAAACCCCTGACAACAAATTAACAATAAGTGATGAAACTTATGGCGGTTGGTGGATTGGTTACCTAACTACTGGAGGTATTGGGCTGGATTATACATTCAATCCTATGAATCAAGTAACTGCAAATCCTTATCATTTTGAAGCGGTATTGAAAAATCAAGGAATTGCTACTCAAAACAGTAAATTACATATTGAAGTTCTAGATGATTTGAATGCGCAAGTATTCAGAGATTCATCTAGTAATTTTACTTTAGCTATGGCAGAACAAGATACAGCAGAGGTGACTAATTCCTTCTTACCACAAAATATGGGAATTTATTTTATGGACCTTTGGGGTGTAGGCGATTCAGCACTTACAGATACTACCAAGATGGCTTCTATTGTAACCGATTCTGTTTACGGAAGAGACTGGGGGCAAAAAGATGGTTCTTGGCGAGTCGGAAGATCGTGTGGCGGTATGGTTCTTGGTGTTGATTTTGATATTTATGTTACGGATGACTTGACTTCCGTTTCAGCATATGTAGCTGATATTTCTGTTCCGAATGCAGTAATGTTTGGAGCGCTTTATGAAGTTGATCCTCAAGGAGATCCTATTTGGCTTGCACAAACGGATGATTATTCAATACAAGCAACTGATCTTGGAAATTGGGTAACCATCCCTTTCAATGGTGCTCAAGTTCTTTCAGCCGGAACTGCTTATATGATTGCAATTGGTGGTTATGCCCATCCTTTGGATACTTTTGCAATTAGTGTATCTGGTAATGCTCGGCCGAGCACTTGTTTTATTCAGGATAATGGTTGCGGTTTGGGTTCTGGTGCTTTTGGAGATTGGTACTGGCTATCAAGTATCCCTATGATTAGAATGAATATGGGAACTCCCTGGACTACTACTAGCATTAATGAAACGGCATTTGAAGGATCATTTAAGGTATATCCTAATCCTACAAATGGAAAAATCACAATTGATTTAAGAAATACTACCACTGATAATTACACAATAACAGTAAGTAATATTCTTGGAGAAAAAGTATATGCTACTTCCACTTTTGTAAAGGGCACTTTCAAGCAAGAAATTGATTTATCTAATTTTGGTAAGGGAGTATATCTATTAAATATTAGCAATTCTAATACCACTATTACTGAGCGAATTGTAGTTGAATAACAACAATTAAATAACTTTAAAATACAATTAAAATGAAAAAGATTCTAAGTATCGCTATCCTAATGTTAGCTACTATGCTTTCATTTGGACAAATGCTATATCCTACAAACTTCACTGTAGAGAGTAAAGCAACTAAAAAAGTAAGCACAATACCAAACATAAAATCTGCCGCTCCTTTCTGGACTGAAGATTTTTCAAATGGAATTCCTTCTTTATGGACTAACTCCACTGCTCCTTGGGAGTACAGAGGTCCTGGCACTTCACCAGGAGTTAATACAGGAAGTAGAGGGGCCTATTCCGGAATCAATAATAATCCAGCAACTAATGACCCTATTTCTTCTAGTACCGCGAGTAATGGCTTTATGATCTTTGATTCGGATTATTACGATAATAATGGAAGTTCATCAACTATGGGAGGCGGATTATATCCAACACCTCATAATGGTGATTTAAAAACAGACATGATTGATTTATCGACATACACAGATGTTATGGTGAAAATGAATAGCTATTTCAGAACTTTTCAAGGACAAGCGTTTATCAGGTTCTATGTAAATGGAATGTATAATTCACAAGTTGAAGTTCATACTGATCTTGATGTAAACGATTCATCTCCTGATGATGATGTATTACTGGTTAGAATGCCAACTTCCGTACCAGGAAATACAAATGTACAGATTGAATTTCAATTTGAAGGAACTACTCAATCAAATGTTAATGGTTCAGGATATTATTTTTGGATGATTGATGACATTGAACTTATGGAAACACCAGCACATCTAATGGATGTAACGGATGTTG
>CATMIT010000053.1 GCA_950069165.1 uncultured Flavobacteriales bacterium | reverse complement strand
CATAGCACCCTACGGGTTGCTACGACACCATACATGGAACGTTCCTTGCAACAAAAAAATAACTTATTCTTAATAATCACTAATTTTAGTATGATTTGATAACAAATTCTTTAAAATGTAATGTAAATTTTAAAATAAGTGATATCTTGGCAATACTGAGCAGAGTAGAAATGACTAAAGTCTGGATATGCAACATATCAAATAGATTTAAATTCTTTTTCTAAAAAACCTAGCCGAAAATTATATCATGAAAGAAATTACGACATCCTATTCTATTTCTTCAGAATTGAAAAACAAAAAATATGTAATTGTTCCCCAAAAGGAATTCATCATCCCCGAGTACTTAAACAATTATAAAAACCAGTTTGATAAAGACTGGGGGGGACTTGGGAAAGATAACTATTTAAAAGATGGGAGGAGTTTTAGATATAGGCGGTTCCAGTATTTCTATTTTTTGCCTGAATCCGGGAAAATTGTAGCTTACGCCAAAACTCCTTATTATCAACCTGCCGAAATAAATAAATATGCAGGAGATCTGGACCGAAAATTTGAATCGTTAAAAAGTAAGACAATAAGCAACCCCTTCCTTCAGGAGTTGATTCGATTCGATTTCAAACAATTACCTATTTCTGAGGGAGATAAGTCCAACTCCTGGATGGTCGATATACATCAAATACGGACTGTAGCAACAGCAGTTGAAAGTGGTGAAGTAACACCAGAAGGCATCCACCATGATGAAAATGATTTTGTTTGGATTCATTTGATCAGCCGAGAGAATGTTACAGAAGGGGTTAATGGTATTTACAATAATGAACAAAAACTATTGGAGAGTTGTACACTCAGTAAAAATATGGATTCAATTGTATTTTGGGACCCAAAGGTGATGCATGCAGTAACTTCAATGCACCCAAAAGACCACACAAGAAATGCAATCAGGGATGTTGTGTTGATATGTTTTACCCATTGCCCCGGTCTTGAACCTCCAACAGGAAACCCTGTTTTAGATTACATAGAAATAAAAGCCAACATAAATCCACCAGCCTTGGTGAAACAAAGTTTCTAATAGAAAAACGGATATGGCAATCTATACCAGAATACAAGCCTCTGATCTAAATAAAATAGTTACTCCTTATCAAATTGAAGTGATAGATTTTACTCCGATTGAAGGGGGAAATGCTAACTCGAATTATCATATATATGCAAAGAGTGGTGAATATATGATGACAATAGTAGAAGAAAAATCTTTGCAGGAGGCGCAAAAATTGACCACCCTTCTTCAATGGTTGGGCAAACATCATTTTTTAACCTCTCCGGTTCAAGCCACCATTACAGGAGAAATGGTGACCCAATATGCAGGGAAACCGGTTTTTGTAAAAAAGTGGATATATGGAACAGTGTATGAAAATTTCAGCACTGATGAATTAGCTCAAATTGGGAGATCTATGGCGCAGCTACATCAAATCCCAGTACCTGATTATTTACCCAAATATCATCCTTACGGGCAACAGGTTTTTTCATCAGTTATTGGTAAAGGGATTGATACAGAATATGAAAAGTGGCTCAAGGAACGACTTCAATTCCTTAAAAAACATGTTCCTGAGGGTCTTCCCAGGGGATTGGTACATGGCGATATTTTTTTTGATAATGTTTTGTTTGAAAATAATAAGATAAAGGCCATTATAGATTTTGAAGAAGCCTGCAATTATTACTTGATTTTTGATTTGGGTATGGGCATATTAGGGCTTTGCAGAACTGGTGGAAAAATTGACCTAAACAAAGCAAGAGCATTGATAAGGGGGTATGAACAAATACGATCCTTGGGGGTTACGGAAAGAGATTCTCTACAATTATTTATCGAATATGCGGCTATTGCTACCTCTTGGTGGCGTTTTTGGAAGTACAATATTCATTCACCAAATCCTGATTTGAGGAATAAACATTGGAAGATGGTTCAGGTAGCTAAAGAGGTGGAAATATTGGATAAAAAGCACTTTTTGTCAATTGTATTTGAGTAAAGATACTAACGAAAGGCTAACAAAGTCTATACGTAATTTGGGGAATATGCTGATATTTAAGTTTATAGCATTAATTAAAATTGATGGTAAATTGAAAGTTAATCGTTTCAAAATCCCAAACTGCGCATAGCCCAACCGTTATGCATATAAAAAACTTAAATATTTTAATTCAACCTATCCGCTAATAATCGCATTTGGTTTTTTGGCGATTTTTTATCGTATAAAATATTGTAAACCGCCTCAGTAATTGGCATTTCAATTTTTTGTTTTTCGTTTATTTCATTTATACACTTAACCGCATAATAGCCCTCTGCCACCATCTTGAGTTTCATTTGTGCAGCATTTACACTATATCCCCTGCCAATCATTTCTCCAAAAGTTCTGTTTCGGCTAAATTGAGAGTAGGCGGTTACCAATAAATCTCCTAAATAAGCAGATTCTTTAATGTCTCTTTCAATGGGGTGCACCTTGTCTACAAATCGTTTTATTTCTCTTATGGCATTGGAAACCAAAACGGCTTGAAAGTTATCACCATAGCCCAATCCGTGACAAATTCCTGAAGCAAGTGCAATTACATTTTTGAGTACAGCCGCATATTCTGTTCCGTAAATATCATCCGAAACAGTAGCTTTAATATACCTTCCAGAAATTGCATTTGCAAAAAACTCAGCTTTCTCTACATCACTACAAGCAATGGTTAAATATGAAAGTCGTTCCAAGGCCACTTCTTCCGCATGACAAGGTCCTGTAATTACCCCAATATTTACGTAGGGAACATTATACTGATTGTGAATAAACTCCCCAACTATGGTGTTGTTTTCAGGGACAATCCCTTTAATTGCAGAAATAATAATTTTATCTTTTATAGGGATTTTTAAACTATCTAAAGTAGATTTTAAAAATGCAGAAGGAACCGCCAAAACTAAATAGTCGGAGTTTTCCACTATTTCATTTATGTCAGAGCTAATGTTTAATTTGTTTTTTTTTAGTTCTGCATCCGAAATGTAGTTTGGGTTGTGTCCGAATTTTTGAATGTGTTTAATTGCATCTTCATTTCGCATCCACCAATTCAAAGCATCTACATTTTCACCTAACATTTTTACAATAGCAGTTCCCCAGCTGCCTCCTCCAATTATTCCTATTTTAGAATTTTCATTCAAAATAATTATTCTTCAGAGTTGGTTTTGTTCTCCGCCTTCATTTGTGGGAAGAAAAGCACATCTTGTATTGAGTTTGAGTTTGTCATAATCATAGATAATCTATCAATTCCAATTCCCAAACCAGCTGTTGGAGGCATTCCGTATTCAATCGCTCTAAGGAAATCTTCATCTAGTAGCATTGCTTCATCATCTCCTCTTTTTCCAAGCTCTAACTGATCTTCAAATCTTATTCTCTGGTCAATTGGATCGTTTAATTCTGAGAATGCATTACAGATTTCTTTTCCATTACAAATTGCTTCAAAACGCTCTGCCAAACCTTCATGCTCTCTGTGTTTTTTGGCAAGTGGCGACATCTCTACAGGATAGTTGGTTATAAAAGTGGGTTGTATTAATTGTCCTTCACATTTTTCACCAAAAATCTCATCAATTAATTTTCCTCTTCCCATGCTTTTATCCACGGTTACTCCTAATTTTTTAGCCGTTTCAGACATAGTTTTCTCGTCCATTTTTGAAATATCAATTCCAGTAAAATGCTCAATCGCTTCATACATGGTGTAGCGTTTCCATGGTCTTTGGAAGTTTATAATATTATCTCCTGCCTCAACCTCCGTTTTACCATGTAAGTCCATAGCAATTTTTTCTACCATTTCTTCTACCAAATCCATCATCCAAGTGTAGTCTTTATAAGCTACATACAATTCCATTTGTGTAAATTCAGGGTTATGAAAACGACTCATTCCTTCATTTCTGAAATCTTTTGAGAATTCATATACTCCATCAAAACCACCAACGATTAATCTTTTTAAATAAAGTTCGTTCGCAATCCTAAGGTATAATTCCATATCCAAAGTATTGTGATGCGTTTTGAACGGCTTTGCTGCAGCACCTCCATAAAGGGGTTGTAAAATTGGCGTTTCAACTTCCAAATATCCTTTTTCATTCAGGAATGAGCGCATTGAATTTGTAAGCTGTGTACGCTTGATAAAAGTATCTTTGATCTCAGGATTCACCACCAAATCCACATATCTTTGTCTGTATCTTTTTTCAGGATCAGTAAAGGCATCATGTATGGTTCCGTCTGCATCAACTTTTGGTAAGGGCAAAGGACGTAATGATTTAGTAAGCACTTTTAATTCTTTAACTTTTACGGATATTTCCCCTACTTTTGTAGTAAATACCACTCCTATCACGCCTATAATATCCCCAATATCCAACAATTTTTTGAAAACTGTATTGTACATGGTTTTGTCCTCTCCCTCACAAATTACATCTCTATTTAAATAAAGTTGAATTCTTCCGTCAGCATCTTGTAATTCTGCAAAAGAGGCCTTTCCCATAATTCTCTTGCTCATTAGTCTTCCGGCAATCACCACCTTTTGCTCTTTTCCTTTTTTGTAATTTTCTTTGATTTGTTTGGATGTAATATCTACATCAAACCTTGCTGCTGGATAAGGCTCAATTCCTAAATCTCTTAATTTTTGAAGAGATTCTCTTCTGACGATTTCTTGTTCAGAAAGGGCTTTGTTCATGCGATAAATTTTTTGCAAATATAGGAATTCTTTTATCCTATTATTTCGTAATTTCGGCTTCTTTTAACATCTATATTTTATTATGAAAATGAACGATTATATAAATGATTTTACCAATCATTTAAAAGAGGCGATTGAGATTGCGAACAATAGCAATTTAACTCCTTACAATAAAGAAATTAGAAATGTTTTGATTTGTGGTTTAGGGGGCTCTGGAATAGGCGGAACAATTGTAGCCGATATAGTTTCTCCCAAAGTGAATATCCCAATTGCTGCTACTAAGGATTACAGCATTCCTAATTTTGTGAATGAGCACACGCTTGTTATTGCAAATTCGTATTCAGGAAATACAGAAGAAACCCTTTTTGCTTTGGAAAACTGCCAGGAAAAAGGAGCGGAAATTGCTGTGATTACTTCAGGGGGGAAATTAAAAACCATTGCGGAAGAAAACAATTACAATAGTATCATTATCCCGGGAAACCAGCCGCCAAGAGCTATGTTTGGCTATGCCTTTACCGAACTGTTTTTTATGTTGAATCATTACGGAATTATTGATGATTCTTTTAAGGCTTACTTTGACAAAGCAATTGCATTGCTAGATACAGAAAAAACTAACATTCAAAAACAAGCAATGGAATTGGCAAAAAAAATGTACAAACAGACACCTGTAATTTATGTGGCGAATGGCTTTGAAGGGGTTGCTATTCGTTTTCGCCAGCAAATAAATGAAAACTCTAAAATGCTCTGTTGGCACCATGTTGTTCCTGAAATGAATCATAATGAATTATTAGGATGGCGTACCAATGTTGACAATTTAGCGGTTGTCTTTTTCCGTAACAAATGTGATTATGAAAGAAACCAAATCCGAATGGATATAAATAAAAAAGTAATTTCTGAATACACTGATAATATTTCAGAAATCTGGAGTAAAGGAGATTCTGTAATTGAAAACTCATTATACCACATTAACCTAGGCGATTGGGTGAGTTGGTATTTGTCTGAAATGAATGATGTAGATGCAATTGAGATTGATGTAATCAATTTTTTGAAAGGAGAATTAGGAAAAATTTAATGAACAAGAAAGTTGCGTTTCAAGATTTAGGACTGATTGATTACAAAAAATGTTGGGATTATCAAGAAGCGCTTTTTGCAGAAATTTTAGCGGTAAAGTCTGCCAACCGAAAAGAAAATAAGACAGCTGTAACCAAAAATCATTTGCTTTTTTGTGAGCATCCCCACGTATATACTCTGGGAAAAAGCGGGGATGAAAAAAACCTTTTGGTTAATGAAGATTATCTAAAAAGAAGAGGGGCTACATTTCATAAAATAAACAGAGGAGGAGACATTACCTATCATGGCCCTGGGCAAATTGTAGGTTATCCTATTTTAGATTTGGACAATTTCATTACCGATTTTCATAAATATTTGCGGCTTTTGGAAGAATCAGTAATACTGACTTTGAAAGAATATGGATTAGAAAGCGAAAGGTCCCCAGGCGAAACGGGAGTTTGGTTTGATGTGGGCACTACAAAAGCTAGAAAAATATGTGCGCTTGGCGTAAAAAGTAGTAGATGGGTTACTATGCATGGTTTTGCTTTTAATGTAAATACTGATTTATCTTATTTTGGGAATATCGTTCCTTGTGGAATTACTGATAAAAGTGTAACTTCCCTGCAAAAAGAATTAGGAAAAGTACTCTCCATTGAAGAGGTGAAAAACAAACTCAAAGTTCATTTGATTAATTTATTTGAAATGGAAATTATTTAAAATGAAAAAAATATTAAAATATCTTTTAGTCCTTTTCGTGCTGCTTAACCTATTGATTATAATTAGCGGAAAGTCATGGATGTATAAAGCAATTTCTGTTACTTATTTAAAAGGGCATCCGTCTTCATATATTTCTGACTTTGTTCATTTTCCGACCAATACAATTGAAGCAGGAACACATCAAAAATGGGCGATTGCAGATAATTACAATAATGCAGAATTGCCAGATTTTATTAAGCCAGTAAATGATAGTTTAGAAACAGTTGCTTTTATGGTAATCATTAACGATAGCATACAATATGAGCGGTATTGGCACGGCTATTCAGCCGATACCATGTCCAACTCTTTTTCCATGGCAAAAAGTTTTGTTGGGTCTTTAATTGGGGTGGCCATTAAAGATGGGAAGATTAAAAGCATAGATCAAAAAGTATGCGATTTTTTACCTGACTTTTGTGAAGGTGGAAATGCCGAGCTCACTATAAAAAACTTACTCACTATGAGTTCGGGGCTTAATTGGACGGAAGATTATTACAACCCTATTGGGCAAACTGCTGAGGCATATTATGGAGGTGATTTAAAGGGTTTGATGATGAATTTAAAAGTAGTTGAAGCGCCAGGAAAAGTATTTAAATATCATAGCTCCTGCACACAAATTTTAACTTTTGTTGTGGAAAGCGCAACAGGACAAACCATAAGCGAATATGCATCAGAAAAACTTTGGAAACCAATGGGGGCTAAACATCCTGCGCTTTGGAATACGGATGTGGCTGGTGGAGATGAAAAAGGTTTTTGTTGTATCAACTCTAATGCAAGAGATTTTGCCAGATTAGGAAAACTTTACATGCATCAAGGGAATTGGAATGGGGTCCAAATTTTGGATAGTTCTTATGTCAAAGATGCTACTTCAATTGAAGATTTGTTGGATGAAAAAGGAAATAAAAATGTAAATTATGGCTTTCAGTTCTGGATTGCTGAAAGGCAAGGATTATACATTTATTACGCCAGAGGATTGTGGGGACAATATGTGATTTGCATCCCTGAAAAAAATATGATTATAGTACGTTTAGGAAGAAATTATGGAAATTTGTTAGACGATATGAACCATGATGATTTTTATGCTTTTATTGATGCTGCACTAGAAATGTATCCTTAACTATGTTGGCTAACATTAAAATAAAAAACATTCTTTTTTTGGATATTGAAACAGTATCTTCTGAAGCAAATTTTGAAGATTTGGACGCTACATTTCAGAAACTTTGGGAAGAGAAAACTACTTGGCAAAGAAAGGAGGAATATTCGCCAGCGGAATATTACAAAATTAAGGGGGGGATAATGGCTGAATTCGCCAAAATAATCTGTATTTCTGTTGGTTATTTATTTAAGGAAAAAGGGGATAATCATTTCAGAATAAAATCATTTTATGGAGATGACGAAAAGCAAATTATTGCTGATTTTAACACTTTATTAAATGCCCAATTCAACAAAAAACAACATCAACTTTGTGCCCATAATGGGAAGGAATTTGACTTTCCTTTTATTGCCAGAAGAACGCTTATCAATGGACTGAAACTGCCTAAACTATTGGATATTGCAGGTAAAAAACCATGGGAAGTCAATCATTTGGACACTATGGAATTATGGAAATTTGGGGATTACAAACACTATACTTCTATCAAATTATTAGCAGCACTTTTTGATATCCCTACTCCAAAAGACGATATTGACGGAAGCCAAGTAGCCAAAGTATATTGGGAAGAAAAAGATTTAGAGCGCATTAAAATCTATTGCCAAAAAGATGCCTTAACTGTGGCGCAACTCCTGTTGAAATATAAAGGGGAATCATTAATTTTAGAAAAAAATATTGAGTTTGTATAAGTAGAATTTAAAAACTACTTTTATCCACATAAAAATTAAATATAAAATGGGAAATACATTATTAGAATTTAAAAATTTAGTTACTGAATTTCATACGGAAGGAACAACTGTAAAAGCGGTAAATGATGTGAGTTTTACCTTAAACAGAGGGGAGACAATTGGAATAGTTGGAGAGTCTGGTTCAGGCAAATCAGTTACGGCTCTTTCCTCTATGCGATTAATTCCTTCTCCTCCTGGAATTATTAGTGGCGGAGAAATAATTTTTCATCAGAATAATGGAGAAACTACTAATTTATTAGCAATCTCAGAAAAGGAAATGCGAAAATTCAGAGGAAATAAAATTGCTATGATTTTTCAAGAACCAATGACCTCTTTAAATCCCGTTTTTACTTGTGGTGACCAAGTAATGGAAGCCATTGTCTTGCATCAAAAATTGGATAAAAAAGCTGCAAAAGCATTAACAATAAGTCTTTTTGAAGAGGTACAATTACCAGATCCGGAACGGATTTTTAGCACTTATCCCCACCAAATTTCTGGGGGACAAAAGCAAAGAGTGATGATTGCCATGGCTATGAGTTGCCAACCATCTGTACTTATTGCTGATGAGCCAACTACTGCACTAGATGTAACGGTACAAAAAACCATTTTACAACTGATGCAAAAACTGCAAAGAGAAAGAGATATGGGAATCATGTTTATTACACATGATTTGGGTGTAATTGCGGAATTGGCTGACAAAGTTGTGGTAATGTATAAAGGTAAAATTGTAGAGCAAGGTAATGTTTGGGATATTTTTACTAATCCTCAACATCCTTATACCAAAGGACTTTTGGCTTGTCGTCCACCTCTAGATAAGCGATATACTTTCTTACCAACTGTTTCTGACTTTATGAAAGAAGATGAAAACGGGGAAGTTATTGATAACAATATTTCTGTGGCGGAATTCACTAAAGATTTGGCCATTCCAAATAGCGATAGAAAAGCGAAACAAGAAAAATTATTTGCTCAAGAGCCTATAATGCAAATCAAAAATTTAAAAACCTATTTTCCCATAAGAAACGGATTTTTTGGAGGAATTACAAGCTATGTTAAAGCGGTAGATGCTGTATCATTTGATGTTTTCCCTGGGGAAACTTTAGGGCTTGTTGGGGAAAGTGGTTGTGGGAAAACAACAATTGGGCGTACTATTATCCGATTGGAAGAACCAACAGAGGGAGAGATGATTTACAAAGGCAATGATATTGCTAAAATGAATGCAGCTGAGCTAAGAAATTTCCGTAAAGAAGTACAAATTATTTTTCAAGACCCTTACTCTTCACTTAATCCAAGAATGACTATTGGAAATGCCATAATGGAGCCTATGCAAGTCCATAAAATTTTAGAAAATGACGAGCAGAGAAAGAAAAGAGTTGAAGAATTATTGGCTAAAGTGAGTTTAGATCCTTCCCATTTTTACAGATATCCACACGAATTTTCAGGAGGACAAAGACAAAGAATTGGTATTGCTAGAGCATTGGCGGTAAGCCCTAAGTTTATCATTTGTGATGAGTCGGTTTCTGCATTAGATGTTTCGGTGCAAGCACAAGTATTAAACTTGTTGAATGAGCTAAAAGAAGAATTTGGCTTGACTTATATTTTTATTTCTCACGATTTATCGGTAGTGAAATACATGAGTGATAGAATGATGGTTATGCAAGATGGTAAAATTGAAGAATTAGGAGATGCCGACCAAATTTATAATGAGCCAAAAACACCTTATACCCAAAAATTAATTGATGCTATCCCTGAAGGAAAATTAGAAGATATTAAAAGACATTTGGAAAGTAAAGGGGTAAAGGTTGGGTAAAACAACTCTAGAGTTGCATTTCAGGAATATTTCCTTCAATAATTAATTCGGCCTGAGTTGCTGCAATAACTTCTTCCACCCTTACGCCTGGTGCTCTTTCCAAGAGTTTAAACCCCTTTTCAGTAACCTCTAAAACTGCCAAATTAGTCACTACTTTTTTTATACAGTTTACTCCAGTAATGGGCAGTGTACATTTTTTCAAGATTTTACTTTCTCCCTGTCGGTTGGTATGCATCATGGCAACAATAATATTTTCGGCAGAAGCCACCAAATCCATTGCGCCCCCCATACCTTTTACCATTTTTCCAGGAATCTTCCAATTGGCAATATCACCATTTTCAGACACCTCCATGGCCCCCAAAACGGTAAGCTGAACATGCCTACCTCTTATCATAGCAAAGGAAGTAGCGGAGTCAAAAAGAGCAGCTCCTGGCATGGTGGTAATAGTTTGTTTTCCTGCATTTATCAAATCTGGGTCTTCCTCTCCTTCAAAAGGAAAAGGGCCCATTCCTAGTAATCCATTCTCTGACTGAAACTCAATATCAATTCCTTTAGGAATGTAGTTAGCCACTAGGGTTGGAATGCCTATTCCAAGATTCACATACATATTGTGCTCTAATT
>CATMIT010000052.1 GCA_950069165.1 uncultured Flavobacteriales bacterium | reverse complement strand
CCATAGTTAGACCCTGCGCAATTCCAATCAGCATCACCACAAGTAGTTCTAGAAGGAGAGATAGACATGTCATCATTAACATTATAAGTACCACCTATAGACATATAATCCATATCTGTAGCACCTACAGAAGCAGTGTTGTAACTTACAGCTAAATCAAGATCACCACTCATCATAGCGTAACCGAAATCTAAGCCCATAGCGTTATCCTCATTACTATTTGAAATGTAAGTTAAGTTAACACTCCAATCACCATCTGATTTTGATGCATTAATGAAATAATCATCAGTACCTTCATCATCAACACCACCATTATTGTTCTTGTAAAGACCAAAATCAAGATCCACCATGTCGTTATCGATAGAGAAAACACCACCATCTCGCGTTTGTGGGTTTGTTCCCCAATCGTTAGCTCCGATTAGTTGGCCACCTCCGTACTCAAGAGCCTGACGACCTACAGCTACACTAGCATAACCCATAAGGTCAGTAGTAGCATAAGCCTCATTCCAATCCATTGTAGATCCAGCTGTACCAAGGTTATAGTTATGAGTACCACTAACATTAATACCCCAGCCATTTCCTCCCCAGCTTACACCAAGAGAAGTTCTTTGTTCCGATTGGAACATGTCATTATCGCCACCCATGTCAACCCTAGTTCTAGAGTCAGCATCCCAACTTTGGGCAGTAGCGAAAATTGTTACAAATCCTAACGCAAGCGTCAAGATGTTTCGTAAATTCTTTTTCATAATTAATTATTTATTTGGTTAATACGGGGCAAAGATAAACTTATCCATTAGTATGGACAACAAAAGGTACTACCTTTTTTAACATTTAATTGTTTATATTGGTGTTAAAATTCAGTAAATCAAATAGATAGAGTGTGTATTTCTAACTTATTTTTGGGTTAAAATTTGAAGTAAAAAGAGTGAAAAATGCCAGAAATTGGACCTTTTTGCTATTACCCCCTATAGGTTAGCCATTTCCATAACTCTTTATATGATGCTTTTTTACCATACATCAGTATTCCTGTTCTGTAAATTTTAGCTGCCAAATAGGTAGTAGCAAGGAATCCTGCAACTAGTAAAGCCATGGAAAGAATCAGTTCCGCATTACTTACTCCAAAAGGTAAACGCACCATCATAATAATTGGTGAAGTAAATGGAATAAGTGAAAGCCAATAAGCCAATACTCCATCTGGATTATCCATTACTGGCTGCATCAAAATAAAAGAGATTATAAGGGGAATGGTAATTGGTAATATAAATTGTTGTGTGTCTGCCTCCGCATCCACTGCTGAACCTACTGCTGCAAAAAGGGCACTATATAGTAAATAACCTCCTAGAAAGTAAAATACAAAGGAGAAAAGAAGCTGTAAAATATTAATTCCTGCCAAGGATGTACTTAAAGAACTGAGGATTAAGGATTGCTCTTTTCCTACAGCTATGCTTTCAGTTGAGATTGTTAAAGTATCAAAGAATAAAACTTCTGCAAAAGCAGAAAGAATAAGGGTAAGAATAATCCAAAGCAAAAATTGGGTAAGCCCTACCAGGGCTACTCCTAAAATTTTGCCCATCATCAATTGAAATGGTTTTACAGAGGAAATAATTACCTCCACAATTCTACTTGTTTTTTCTTCAATCACTCCACGCATTACCATGGTGCCGTACATGAAAATAAACATATAAATAAGGATTCCACACATAAATCCAATTCCGAAACTTACCTCTGCATTTCCGGTAGTCTCGCCTTCCTCTCCAATGATAATTGTTTCCACCTCTATTTGGGTAGTAACGCCTTCCAATATTTGCAAATCTATTCCTGCTAGTTCTAGCTTCTGCCTTTGGATAATGTCAGATAATTTTCCCTCAATCTCACTTTGCACACTTAAACTTACTTGCTGATTAGAGTAAAGAGTAAAATTCTCAGCATCCTTAATGTCAAGCAGTGCATAATAAGGGCTTGCCGAAAAATCCTCTTTAATAATATTTACTTCCTCAAATGGAATTTTTACAAAATGTAAATTGTCAGTATCCTCTAATTTGGAAGAGAAAAAAGTGTTTTCCTCATACAAAGCAATGGTTCTTTCATCATGCCCTTGCATAGCCAAATAAGTTGGTAAAATGATAATTCCAGCCATAAGAAGCGGGCCTAAAATCGTCATGATGATAAACGATCTTTTCCGAACCCTTACCAGATATTCTCTTTTTATGATGAGCCAAATTTTATTCATCTTTCACTGCTTTTATAAAAATATCTTCCATGGTAGGTATTTTCTCCTGAAATGATATTATTTCACACTTTTCTATAAGTGCATTTAGCAACTGATTAGAGGTAGCATTTTCGCTAATTTGAATTTGGTAATTATTATCTGTATTACTAATAATTTGAAATTGTTCAGGCAAAGTAAGATTCTCCGTATTTATCTTTACTGAAAAGATATTGCTTCTAAAATCGTTTTTTATTTTTTCAATCGCTCCTTCCAAAATTGTTTTTCCATTATTGATAAGGGCGATATTGTCGCAAATTTCTTCTACCGATTCCATGCGGTGAGTAGAGAAAATAATAGTTGTTCCTCCCTTTTTTAATTCCAGAATTTCATCTCTTATTATAGCGACATTTATGGGGTCAAAACCAGAAAATGGTTCATCAAAAATCAGTAGTTTTGGCTCGTGTATTACTGTTACTACAAACTGAATTTTCTGTGCCATTCCTTTGCTTAGTTCTTCTACTTTTTTGTTCCACCAATGCAGAATATCGAACTTTTTGAACCAAAATTTGAGTTTTTCAAGCGCCTCATTATGCGGCATGCCTTTTAGTTTGGCCAAATAAAGCGTTTGTTCGCCTACTTTCATTTTTTTGTAAAGCCCTCTTTCTTCTGGCAGATAACCAATTTGTGATATGTCAGCTCTTTTAAGAGGTTTGCCATCAAAAATTAGGGTTCCGTAATCTGGTGCTATTATTTGATTAATAATACGCATAAGGGTTGTTTTCCCTGCGCCATTTGGCCCTAAAAGACCAAAAATACTTCCTCTTGGAATTTCAAGATTTACATAATCTAATGCTAGGTAATCTCCATATTGTTTTACTATATCTTTCGCTATAAGGATTGATTCAGACATAAATCTTAGCCAAACATCTCTCTTACTCTGTCAAAAAAGGATTTGTCTTTTGCAGTAGGTTTTGGTTTGAAATTTTCGCTATCACAGCATTTTTCAAAGAATTTCTTTTCCTCTTTACTTAAACTCTGAGGTGTCCACACATTTATATGAACGAGTAAATCTCCTTTTCCATAAGCATTTACAGAGGGCAACCCTTTGCCTTTTAGGCGTAATATTCTGCCAGATTGTATTCCACTTTCTAGTTTTACTTTGGCTTTTCCACTTATTGTAGGAATTTCAGCAGAGGTGCCAAGAGCTGCATCCGCAAAACTGATGTAATGCTCGTAATGCAGGTTTTGCCCATCCCGAATAAGTTTTTCGTGTTTTTCAATAGAGATTAAAACAATTAAATCCCCATTTATACCATCAAAAGGAGCTGCATTTCCTTTGCTACCCACTTTTAGTTGCATGCCATCTTCTACTCCTGGTGGAATGGTAATTTTTACGGTTTCCTCCTCTTTAAGCATGCCATTAGCATCCGTTCCTACAGGGCGATTCTCGATACTTTTTCCAGTTCCATTACAGTTGGGGCAAGGGCTAGAAGTTTGCATTTGTCCTAAAATGGTATTACTGATTCTGGTCACTTGCCCTGATCCATGGCAAGTGCCACAGCTTTTATAGCTTACTCCATCTGCATTTACCAATCGTCTAACTTTTATTTTTTTATCTACTCCGTCCGCAACTTCCTTTAGGGTTAAAGTCAATCGAATTCTTAAATTACTTCCTTTTATTACTCTTTGCCTGCCCCTTGCACCGCCACCAAAAAAACTCTCAAAAGGATGTGCACCACCAAAAATATCGCCAAACTGTGAAAAAATATCGTCCATGTCCATGCCACCACCAAACCCACCACCGGCAGCACCTCTCATTCCTGCATGGCCGAATTGATCATATCTTTGTTTCTTTTCTGCATTGCTTAGTACTTCATAAGCCTCTGCGGCTTCCTTAAATTTCTCTTCTGCCTGCTTGTCGTCAGGGTTTTTGTCTGGATGATATTTAAGCGCTAATTTTCGATATGCTTTTTTTATCTCTTTGGAATCCGCATTTTTACCAACTCCCAAAACTTCATAATAATCTCTTTTTGCCATTTTCTTATTCTTAATTAGCAACCACTACCTTGGCATGTCGGATTACTCTTCCCCCTAAGAGATATCCTTTTTCTACCGTATCAATAATTTTGTTTTTTTGTTTCTTTTTTTCTGCAGGAACCATACTTATTGCTTCATGAAATTCGGTATCCAAGGATTTACCAATAGGGCAATCAATTTCTACTAGTCCTTTGGTCTCTAATGAAGATTTTAATTTATTGTAAACAAGTACTACTCCATGTTTCTGATCATAATTATTGCTTGTTATTGCCCTTTCCAAATCATCCAGAATTGGCAGTAAAATAGTCATTATGTCCTGTCCGGCAATCGCGAAAAGCTCAATCCTTTCTTTTGCATTTCTTTTTCTGAAATTGTCAAATTCGGCAATCAGTCGCAAATTTTTATCCTTTTCGGTGGCTAAAAGTTCCTCAACAGTTAGTTGTTTTTCTTCCTGCTTTTCTACTTTTTTCGCCTCTTTTTTTATGGTATTTTCTTCTATTTTTTTCTTGCTCATGTTTATATTTTTTGCTTTTGGTAAAGATTAGTTGCAATTACTTTGCCAGTGCTTTGTAAAGGACAATTTGTCAGTAGGAATTATTTGATTAATGAAGCTTCTAAGAATTTGTGCAATGCCTGCCCTTTCAGATTTTTGGCAATAATAATGCCTTTGCCATCAATTATCACATTGGAGGGGATACTATGAATATCGTATTTTTTGGATCCTTCCGATTTCCAACCTCCTAAATCAGACACATGGTACTGCCAAAAAAGCTGGTCTTGATTAATGGCTTTTACCCAGGCATTTTGCTTGGAGTCGAGCGATAAACTATAAATTTCAAATCCTTTTCCGTTTTTGAATTTTTTCTTGGTATATTTTTGATAGGCACTAACCAAATTTGGGTTTTCTCTTCTACAGGGTCCGCACCAACTTGCCCAAAAATCAATCAGCACTAATTTGCCTTTTAAGCTAGATAATTTTAAGGTTTTACCTTTAGGGTTACTATAAGCCAGCTCAGGGGATTTGTCGCCAATATTTAAACCTATTTCTTGTCCAAAGGACAATGTAACAATGAAGCAATTTATTAATGTAACAATGAGTAGTTTTTTCATGATTTAGTTTGTAGTTGTTGGTTTGTGGTTTGTGGAAAAAATGTTCAAAAACGAAATCCTTCATTTTATTCAGGATGACAACATTTTTTGTCTATTATCTAATATCTTAATACTAATATCTATTTAGTCAATTCTAGTAATTTGTGCGCCAATGGCATTTAATCGTGTATCAATGTTTTGGTAACCTCTATCAATTTGTTCTATATTATGGATAGTGCTTTCTCCATCAGCCGCAAGGGCAGCCAATAAAAGTGAAACTCCCGCTCTGATATCAGGGGAAGTCATAGTAGTAGGCTTGAACTTAAACTGATGATTTAGTCCAATTACAGTTGCTCTGTGTGGATCGCAAAGAATAATTTGTGCTCCCATATCAATGAGTTTATCTACAAAGAAAAGTCGGGATTCAAACATCTTTTGATGGATTAAAACACTTCCTTTTGCTTGGGAAGCCACCACCAAAATAATAGATAATAAATCAGGGGTAAAACCTGGCCATGGCGCATCAGAAATAGTTAATATTGAACCGTCAATAAAAGATTTTATCTCATAACTTTCTTGAGCTGGAATATAAATATCATCTCCTTTTCTCTCCATTTTAATTCCCAATTTTGCAAAAACAGAAGGAATCAACCCTAAGTTTTTATAGCTCACATTTTTAATGGTAATCTCTGATTTTGTAATTGCTGCCAGTCCAATAAAAGAACCGATCTCAATCATGTCAGGCAAAATCCTGTGTGTGCAGCCACCTAAAATTTCAACTCCTTCAATGTGTAAAAGGTTAGAGCCAACTCCTGTAATTTTTGCCCCCATAGAATTTAACATCTTACAGAGTTGTTGTAAGTAAGGTTCGCAAGCAGCATTGTAGATGCTTGTTTTTCCTTTTGCCATTACGGCTGTCATTACTATGTTGGCCGTTCCTGTTACTGATGCCTCATCCAGTAGCATATCTACTCCTTTCAGCTCATCTGCTGTAACTCTATAGAATTCCTCTTTGCTGTCATACACAAAATTAGCGCCCAATTTTTCAAAACCAATAAAGTGGGTGTCTAATCTTCTTCTTCCAATTTTATCGCCTCCAGGCCTTGGGATATATCCTTTTCCGTAACGCGCTAATAAAGGCCCAACTATCATAATAGACCCTCTAATTCGGCTACTTTTTATTTTGTAATCTTCTGAAGAAAGATAATCAATATCTACATTATCGGCCTTAAAGCTGTAAGTAGTTTCATCTATTTTATTTACACTTACATTCAAATCGCGCAAAAGGTCAATCAAAATATTTACATCCCGAATGTTTGGTACATTTTTCATGATTACTTCTTCAGGAGTAAGCAGTACTGCACAAAGCACTTGCAGGGCTTCATTTTTTGCTCCTTGTGGCTGTAAATTCCCCTTTAGTTTTAATCCTCCCTTTACTTTGAATGTAGTCATTTATCTTCTTTTCGGACCTCTGTGTTTGTAGTTTTTCCCTTTCTTTTTAAGCTTTTTGTAAGTTCTTGGTTTCTGAATATCCTTATCATCAATCAACTTAAAATCAGTATGTGTTTTTACTTTACCTTCTGATAACTGACTAAGATGTTTTAATATTGTGTCATCATCTACAAATGCTTTGTTCCAGCAGATGTAATCCTTTTTCATATGATTAGCAATCATTCCTGCCATGGTTTCTTTCAGCTCTCCATCTTCCATTTGTATAGCATAAGCTACCATCTTTTCAAGATTAACGCCATAAAAGGGAAAACGGATTTTTTGTTTTGGATATGGCATTTTTTCCGGTCTTGCTGCCAATTTTTCTCTTTCCGGTTTTGGGTATGGCGACTGCACATCTATCTTAAAATCCGACATAATAAAAAGATGGTCCCAAAGTTTGTGGGTAAAATCTTTGATGTCTCTTAGATGCGGATTTCTTTGCCCCATAAAGGCAATAATTGCATTTACACATTTTTGTCGCTCTGTCTTATCTTTTAGCTGTGTTGCATGTGCAATCATTTTTTGTACATGCCTTCCATATTCTGGGATGATAAGATGGTCTCTTTCAGTATTGTATTCCATAAAAATAATTTTGTGTCGGCAAAAATAGTAAATAGTTGTTAGTTAATGGTTATAGGTTGTTAGTTATTAGCCAACAAACCATTGTAAAACAAATTTAACTCTTTCTAGAGGGGGGAATTGTTACATTGTTTAATTGTTACAGTTTCTAACGGTGAACTATGTCTATCATCTGACCACTTAGGGTATTCTGATTTTCTTCTCCACACTTCCATCATCAAATATATAGAATAGAGTTTTGTTAAATTGCAGTGAATTTTTCACCTCTTTTCCTAAAACATCCACAATTTTTATAAGTGTTCTTTTAGTTATATTTAACTCCTCAATAAAGGAAGTGCTAATTGCTGAAATATTTATATTGTCTAAAAACAAATTATTTTCATAATCATTTACATTCCTGAATTTTAGCATAAAATCATCTTCCTGAGTGTAATTATTTAAACTAATTGTTTCTGAATCCCAATCGTTATTGTTTGAAGGGTACCAGCTTGCAGCAGTAAAGATAGGAGTTGTTGTTACTAAATTTACTCCTGATTTTTCCCAAATCTTTTGCCAAGAACTTCCGCAATCATCCGATACCCAAATTTGCAAAGTATCAGAATAATTAGGGTTTGCAGAGGGGTCAGTCCACAAACTATAGGCATAGTCAAATGTAAGGTTGATATTATTTAAAGAAGTCAAATCCATAGCAGGTAAAATCAAATCATCTACCTCTCCATTAGCCGCATAATCGGCATTATTGATGTATATAGAGCTAGTGCTATTAAATCCTTGATTAGTAGATATTTCCCAAGTGGCATCATTATCTGAATTATTTATACTCCAATTAGTTGGTATAATTTGCGATTGAAAATCTTCTGTAATTGGAGGTGTGATTGGGGCGCAAGGTACTGGAGGGCTACCACCACAAAGGTTGTGGTTCAACAAGTTTTGCCTAGATTGATTGATAGCCGCAATCATTCGGGTTTTTTGCCCCTCAGTAAACATATTCATACAACCATCATTAGAGTAATCCATATAATTCATAAACATATCACCATCTGAATTGGAGGTACTACAGGAATTTGCATTATGTGGAAAAGCCGGACAGCCATAATTTTCTTCTTCTTGTGTTGGGGTGTCATTTACATTATCGTTTCCACAACTTCCCCATCCGCTACCCCATAAATGTTCTAAATTGAGCCAATGCCCAACTTCATGAGTGGCAGTTCTTCCTTTATTGAAAGGAGATTGAACCGTTCCTGTTGTTCCAAAATAACTATAGCCAATCACCACTCCATCATTAGAACCAATACTTCCAAAAGGAGTAGTAGCATAGCCCAAAAGCCCACCACTTAAGTTGCAAACCCAGACATTTAAATAATCATTATTTGGCCAGGCATCTTTTCCCCCGTTTGCTGTTGATTTTACATCATTACTTTGCATGGAAAAAGAAGAAGTTGTCGTTTGCGTTCTGGTAATTCCATTTGTGCTATTTCCACTTGGGTCAGTAGTTGCTAGGCAGAACTCAATCTCGCAATCTGCCGCAATACTTTGCCAGACGCTTGGTGTCATTATTACATCAATATTTGTTCTTCTGTAATCTTTATTCAATACATCAATTTGAGATTGCACTTGTACATCTGTTATGTTTTGTTGAGGGGAGGCATAAACTATATGCACTACAACCGGAATGGTAATGATTGTTTTTTGTTGATAATCAGGATTTTCCTTTATCCACTTTTGAATATCTTTTTCTAATTTTGCTCTTTTAGTTGCAATTTCAGGATTACTGTTTTCAAGCATTTGCAAATACTGAGTTGTTCCACATCTCTCTTGTGCAAACATTGTTGAAGTAGAAAGTAAAATAATGAGGATAAATAGTCGTTTCATTTGGGGGTTAAATTTTCCACAAAATTACTCAAAGAGTTTGTATTAATTGCACAAACAAAAAATAAATCTTATTTGCTTAAAAAACTCTTGCTTTCTTTTTGTTAGAATGGATTAGTTTTTATAAATTTGCAGCCCATTTTGAAAATAAAAAAACAATGTACGCAATAGTTGAAATAGCAGGACAACAGTTTAAGGTAGAGAAAGACCAACAGATTTTTGTTCACCGATTGGACTCCAAGGAAGGAGAAAAAGTAACATTTGACAATGTTCTTTTAATAGAAACCGGTGGAAAAGTGAAAGTTGGTGCCCCTAATGTAAGTGGTGCAAAAGTAACGGCAAAGGTTTTAGAGCATCTAAAAGGAGATAAAGTAATTGTATTTAAAAAGAAAAGAAGAAAAGGATACCGAGTAAAAAATGGTCACCGACAATATCTTACCAAAATTGAAATACAAAAGATAGACGAAAAAGCAACTGTAAAAAAAGCAGTGGAAAAGAAAGAAGCAAAGCCAAAAGCTAAAAAAGCTACAGCAAAGAAAACTACTGCTAAAAAAACTACAACAAAGAAAACAGCCGCAAAAAAGACAATCAAAAAAGCGGAATAAACAAATAAAACCTTAAAGTTATGGCACATAAGAAAGGAGCTGGAAGTAGTAAAAACGGAAGAGAGTCGCACAGTAAACGACTTGGCGTAAAGATTTTTGGAGGACAAGCAATTATTGCCGGCAATATTATTGTTCGCCAAAGAGGAACCGTTCATAATACGGGCGAAAATGTTGGTTTGGGTAAAGATCATACCCTATTTGCACTTACTGATGGTAGAGTAAAATTCACCAAAAAAAGAAATAACAAATCTTATGTTTCGGTAATACCAAACTAAGAAAGTTTACATAAATAGAATAGAAAAGAACTCTTGACCTTGTCAAGAGTTTTTTTATGTAAATTTGTTTCCGATTTATAAAAAAAATAAAAATGTTACATATTCCTTACTTGCGAGAGCATCAAAACGAAATAATTGAAAAACTTAAAATCAAAAATTTTGATGCAAATGATATAATTAATCAGCTTTTGATAAAAGATGAAAGTAGAAAAGCAACTCAGAAAGAATTAGATGATTTACTTTCCAAAAGCAATCAATTATCCAAACAAATTGGGGAGCTTTACAAAAGTGGAGAGAAGGAAAAAGCAAATGATTTAAAAGTAAAGAGCACAAACATAAAAGAAGAAACCAAAGCTTTACAAGACAAATATGCAGCATTAGAAAAAAATATTTTAGGATTACTGTTGCAAATACCCAATGTGCCTCACCCAAGCGTGCCAAAAGGAAATTCTGATGCAGACAATAAAATCATCAAAGAATCGGGAGAAAAGCCAAAATTAGCTGAAAATGCAAAACCGCACTGGGAATTAACTACCGATTATGATTTGATTGATTTTGAACTTGGAAATAAAATTACAGGCGCTGGATTTCCCGTTTATAAAGGAAAAGGAGCACGATTGCAAAGAGCACTTATTGCTTATTTTTTAGACAAAAATACCAATGCAGGATACACCGAATATTTACCACCTCATTTGGTAAATGAATCCTCTGGCTTTGGTACTGGGCAACTTCCAGACAAAGAAGGGCAAA
>CATMIT010000051.1 GCA_950069165.1 uncultured Flavobacteriales bacterium | reverse complement strand
TCATTTCTGGACCTAAGTTTTTATTTACATTCGGAAACTTGTTAAATGAGAAAACAGGTTGCTTAATTGCATAGCCTTCTAATTGTGGGTTGAAATCAAAATCGGTTACTTTTTTCTCTCCCAACATCACTTTGGTCGCATAATTCACATAAGGCTCTTTGTAAGCTTTTGAGATAAAAGGAACCGTTCTAGAGGCTCTTGGATTTGCTTCAATGATATACACGATGTCATCTTTAATTGCAAACTGCACATTGATCAAACCAACCGTTTTTAACTCTAAAGCAATTGTTTTTGTATGGTCTTTAATTTGTTGCATCACCAAATCACCTAGATTAAACGCAGGCAATGTGGCATTTGAATCTCCTGAGTGAATTCCACACGGTTCTATATGCTCCATGATTCCGATAATATATACATTTTCGCCATCGCAAATTGCATCTGCTTCTGCTTCAATGGCTTTGTCTATATAATGGTCTAAAAGCACTTGATTTCCTGGCATATCTTTCAGAAGGTCAACAATATGATGCTCCAATTCTTCTTCATTAATTACAATCTTCATCCCTTGACCACCTAGTACATAAGAAGGACGAACTAAAATTGGAAAGTTTAAAGTTTTAGAAATCTCAATGGCATCTTCAGCAGTTTCAGCAACTGCAAATTCAGGATAAGGAATATTGTGTTCTTTAAGTAGTTCTGAGAACTTTCCTCTATCTTCAGCAACATCCAATGCATTATAAGAGGTTCCCATAATTTTAATACCGTAACGCTCTAATTTTTCAGCCAATTTAAGTGCTGTCTGTCCTCCTAACTGAACGATAACCCCTTCAGGCTTCTCATGGCGAATAATGTCATAAATATGTTCCCAAAAAACAGGCTCAAAATAAAGTTTATCAGCTGTATCAAAATCAGTAGAAACTGTTTCAGGATTACAATTAATCATAATGGTTTCATAACCACATTCTTTTGCTGCTAAAACTCCATGCACACAGGAGTAATCAAACTCAATTCCTTGACCAATTCTATTCGGTCCTGAACCTAAAACAATGATTTTTTTCTTATCGCTTACCTCACTTTCATTTTCAGCAAACTGCTTACCATCAACCTCTTTGGGCATCTCAAAAGTAGAATAATAATAAGGAGTTTCTGCTTTAAACTCTGCCGAACAAGTATCTACTAACTTGTATACACGCTTAATATTTTCAGCATTTCTTTTATTATAAACCGCACTTTCCAAACATCTTACCAAATGGGCTATTTGCCTATCAGCATATCCTTTCATCTTTGCTTCCAAAAGCAAATCAGTTGGGATAGTATCAATCGTATAGTTCTCAATCTCTTTTTCCATGACCACCATCTCTTCAATTTGATGCAAAAACCAAAAATCTATCTTAGTTATCTCATGTATCTTATTTGTAGGAATACCAATTCGCATGGCATCATACACTTTGAAAATTCTATCCCCACTTGCGTGTTTTAATGCATACAAGATTTTGTCTTGATCCGTTTCTCCTTTACCATCAGCCCCTAATCCATTTCTTCCAATCTCTAAGGATTGACAGGCTTTTTGAAGTGCTTCTTGGAATGAACGCCCAATAGACATTACCTCACCTACTGATTTCATTTGTAAGCCTAACTCAGTGTTCGAACCTTTAAATTTATCAAAGTTCCATCTAGGAATTTTCACCACTACATAATCCAAAGTTGGCTCAAAAAAGGCAGAAGTTGATTTTGTAATTTGATTATCCAATTCATCCAAAGTATAACCAATAGCTAATTTACTTGCAATTTTTGCAATAGGATAGCCTGTTGCCTTGGAGGCCAAAGCTGATGAACGAGAAACCCTAGGGTTAATCTCAATCGCAATAATCTCTTCCGTTCTTTCAGGATTAACAGCAAACTGCACATTACACCCTCCTGCAAAATCACCAATAGAACGCATCATTTTAATCGCCATATCGCGCATTCTTTGGTAAGTAGTATCTGCCAAAGTCATTGCTGGGGCAATCGTAATTGAATCTCCTGTATGGATTCCCATTGGGTCCAAATTCTCAATATTACAGATGATGATTACATTATCATTATCATCACGTAAAAGCTCTAATTCATACTCTTTCCAACCTAGTACTGCTTTATCAATCAATACCTCATGAATTGGTGAAGCATGTAATCCTTTGGATAATAAATCTTCAAATTCTTCTTTAGTATGTACAAATGCAGCTCCACTTCCACCCAATGTAAATGAAGGACGGATTACCAATGGAAACCCTAATTCTTGTGCTACTTCTTTTCCTTCTAAAAATGAGGTCGCAATACGAGCAGGCGCAACAGGAATATCAATCTTATCCATTAACTTACGGAACTGTTCCCTATCCTCAGTTATATGGATAGCAGCAATATCAACCCCAATAATATCAACCCCATATTTTTCCCAAATTCCTTTTTCATCTACTTCAATACAAAGGTTCAAGGCAGTTTGCCCTCCCATTGTTGGCAAAACAGCATCAATATTTCTTTCTTCTAATATCTCAATGATGGATGCAGTAGTAATGGGTTTTAAGTAAATATGATTAGCAACTACTTTATCGGTCATAATAGTTGCAGGATTAGAATTGATTAATGAAACCTCAATTCCTTCCTCACGCAATGATCTTGCTGCTTGCGAACCTGAGTAATCAAACTCACATGCTTGCCCAATTACAATGGGTCCACTTCCTATAATTAGTACTGATTTTAATTTATTGTTTTTTGGCATCTTGTTTTTTGACTGAGGCGAATTTACATTATTTGATTATTAGCACTTTCATTTGATTAACGAAACTTTCAACATCTTATTAAGACGAAAAACCTCAAAAAAAAGGTGTTGTTTAAAAAACAACACCTATCATATAGTAGTTAATAGTCATTTATTTATGACCCATTTCGTCAGAAACCGTTAATCGCTTTCTTCCTTTTGCTCTTCTTCTAGAGATTATTTTTTGTCCATCTTTTGAGGACATACGCTCCATAAAGCCGTGTTTATTTTTACGCTTTTTATTGGAGGGTTGAAATGTTCTTTTTGGCATGACTTTATTTCTTTATTATTTCCGGCTGCAAATTTAGTTTTTTTTTCTTTAAAAACAAGAAATGATTTGGATTTAAAATCTATTTTTGACCCATGGAGTGGATGAAGAAATTAAAAGAAAAATGGCTTATAAAATCTAACTTTCAGCTTATAATTATTTTAGTGGTTTTTTCAATAACTGGCTCATTGGCCCTGTGGGTTGCAAAACCTCTTTTAAACCTAGTTGGAGCAAATGCTGACACTTTAAGTTTATGGATTTATATTCCAATCCGTATTGCTATTATTTTTCCTACTTATCAAGTTTTAATTGTAGTAGTTGGAGCTCTTTTTGGGCAGTTTGAATTTTTCTGGAATTTTGAAAAGAAAATGCTTGCTCATATGGGTTTTAAGCAATTTAAGGATAAAAAATAATTTGCTTTGCTTATTTTTGGCAGCTTTTAACGAAAACAGATGAAATTTATAATATCACTTGCCACTCGCATTATCCCACGACATTATCTGCAGCATGTAAGTCATTTCTTTTTGCAAATAATTTCTCTTTTTTTAAGAGGAAATAAATTTGAAGACCCTATAAACGGAAAAACATACAGAAAATTATTGCCTTACGGAAGATTAAAATCAAGAGAAAATGCATTAGCTCCTGATAGCATGAGTTTGGAAAGACATAGATTGATGTGGCTTTACATGAAAAAGAAAACTAACTTTTTTACCGATAATTTGAAGTTTTTACACATTGCTCCTGAATATTGTTTTATCAAACTTTTTAAAGGAATGAAGAACTTAGATTATACTACTGGAGATTTAATTTCACCTTGGGCAGATGTAAAAATGGATGTGCATGATATCCCCTTTGATGAAAATACTTTTGATGTAGTGATTTGTAATCATGTGTTGGAACATGTGGAGAATTCTCACAAGGTTATGTGTGAATATTATAGGGTTATGAAGCCAGGTGGTTGGGGAATTTTTCAAGTGCCAATTGACAAAAATAACTCAAAAACAAAGGAAGATAAAAGCGTAACCGACCCAAAGGAAAGGGAGAGGTTATATTGGCAAGATGATCATTTAAGATTGTTCGGATTGGATTATGGAAAAAAATTGGCAGCAGCTGGTTTTAAAGTTACTGAGAGTGATTTTATCAATGAGTTAAGTCCTGAGTTAGTGGAACGCTATGCCCTGCCAAAAGGAGAAATTGTTTATTTCTGTGAGAAGGAGTAAATGAAAACCTTCCTCACTTCCCTGCTACTGATTTGCTTTATAAATCAAATAATTGCCCAGAATTTAAGTAATTTATCTTTTGGAACGGATTCAACTTTTGAAGTAGTAAGTTGGAATATTGAATGGTTCCCAAAAAATGGACAAACTACTGCCGATTCAGTAAAAACAATCATACAAAGTTTGGCTGCTGATGTATATGCCTTGCAAGAGATTGACGATACTACCCTTTTAAAACAAGTGGTGAGTACTATTCCTGGGTATGAATGCTATTTTAAAAGCGATTGGTTTGCAGGATTGGCTTATGTGTACAACACCAATACTGTACAGATAAATGCACAATATGAAATTTATACTACTCAGCCCTATTGGAATGCTTTCCCAAGATCACCGCAAGTATTGGAACTCACCTTTATGAATAAAGATTATGTAATAATTGACAACCACCTGAAATGTTGTGGAGATGGAATTATAGATCCTAACGACGCTTCTGATGAAGAAAACAGAAGGTTAATGGCTGTAAATTTACTAAAAACTTATACGGATAGTATGTTTCCTAATGACAGAGTAATTGTTGTTGGCGACTGGAATGATATATTGACTGACCCTGCGGCTAACAATGTTTTCAATTCCTTATTAAACGCTCCTGATTATTGGTTTGTTGATTTCCCAATTGCTCTTGGCAATTCTGCTAATTTTTCTTATCCTACTTGGCCTTCACACTTGGACCATATCCTAATTTCAGATGAATTATTTGCTGACTTTTCTAAGCCTAATTCAATGGTTGCCTGCATAAGGGTTGATGATTATATGAGCAGTTGGAGTGCTTATGATAATAACATTTCGGACCATAGGCCTGTAGGCTTAAAATTGGAAGTGGATTCCGTAATTATTTCATCTATTATTGAAAAAAATACTGAAGACAAAACGCTTCTTAGAATAGTGGATGTATTGGGCAGGGAAGTTCAACCAACAAGCAATACTCCCCTATTCTATATTTATGAAAATGGCAAAGTAGAGAAAAAGATCATTTTTGAGTAAAAAGGTTGTTTTGTTGTCTCCAAATGCCAAAAAAGTTATAGAGAAATTATTTTCTCTCTCTAGTATAATTTTTTGATTTTTTATATTACTCTAGTAAAATAATAGCGTCTCTAAATGCTAAAAACATATAGTAAAATGGTATATTATGCTGATTTACTAGATATAATTATCGCTAACAAAACATGCATTTTCGGGGGCGAGCAGCATTAACTATATATAGGGTGAGCAAGAGCATCTCGAGAGCAAAAATACTTAACTATGGTGCAGAAATTACCAGCCCTAAGCCGAAAGCAATTGGCCCCATAATAATAATGTATTACCCAGCAATAAATACGCTTAACAATAGGACATATTTTTCTTTCAACTGTTTGTATAAAGGCAACTATTGGGTGTTATTTTATAACTGTTGACGAAAGTGATGCAACGCCCTTATCCTAGTAAATTAATAAAACACATTTAGCACAGGGGTTTTTGAGATATCTCACACAGGGTTCGACATGACACTTGAATAATGTGTTAATTTGGTGATTTGATAATTAGCACATCAACTCATCATCAAATTACTTTTAATAGGAAATATAAATCACCTTTTTAGTTTCAAAAAACTCTTCTGTAAAGAAGTCAACTATCTCGTATTTAGTATGCGATATTCCTCTTAGTTCTTCTGACAAATCACCCCCTTTTAAGTAGAGTATTCCATTCTTTAAGGTGTTATTGTGCTTTTTGTTGAACTTACCTTTTACCCACTTTTTAAAGTCTGTCATATTGGTAACGGCACGGCTCACCACAAAATCAAAAGTTTCTTTTATGTTTTCGGCTCTTTCGTGCAGAGTACGCACATTGGTTAAGCCAATAGCACTACTTACTTCATTCACTACTTTTATCTTTTTACCTATACTGTCTACAAGCAGGAAATCAACTTCAGGAAAAAGAATAGCCAAAGGAATACCAGGAAAACCACCTCCTGTACCAATGTCTAGTATTGTTGTTCCTTTTTCAAACTGAATAATTTTCGCAATAGCCAAGGAGTGTAGCACATGACTGAGGTATAATTCGTCTATACTTTTTCTGGAAATCACATTGATTTGTGCATTCCAATGCTCGTAAAGGTTTTGTAAATTAGAAAATTGCTGAACTTGTTTTTGGCTTAAATCAGGAAAATACTTGCGTATTATTTGCATTTAAAACTTCCCTTTATGCCCTGACATAATTTTAAAGAGTTGTTCACGACTTCTGTGCTGTTGTGCCTTTACTGTCCCTAGTGGAATATCTAATTCTGTTGCTATTTCATCATAAGTAAACTCCTTAAAATATCTAAGCTTTACAAGGGTTCTATAGTTTGGTTTTAGCTGCTCAACTATCTGTCTTAGTATTTGGATTCTCTGCTTTTTTACCATCAATTGCTCAGGATTTGGTGAATCGGAAGGAAGGTCAAAACTTTGTTTTTCCCCTTTATCGTTCACCATGAGTTTATCAATCGAAATGGTAGGCAATTTTCGTTTTCTTAAATAGTCGATACAATTATTTTTGGCAATGGTAAACAGCCAAGTGCTAAATACATAATTAGGAACATAAAGGTGGAGTTTTTTAAAAGCCTTGCCAAGGGCTTCAATGGTCAAATCTTTAGCAATATCCTCATTCCCAACTTTTCCGAAAAGCATAAAATAAAGAGGATCCCGGTAAAGCCGCATTAGTTCATTATACGCCCGAGTATCACCTGTATCAAGTGCACGATTTATTAGCAGTAAATCTCGTTTACCTTTTTCTGAAAGTTCTTTATTCATTACCAGCTTGTTGGTTTTTTAAACGAGTTCAATAATACAAAAATTCCTTGTATAACAATATGCAGGATTTCCAGTAGTGGATACCAAATAAGTAAATCGGATGATTTTAGCTTTTTCATTAGTGGCAAATAGAGAGCATAAAACATTAAAGTTCTAAAAATAAATAGAGGCAAAACAACTAGCAATGTACTTTCAAAAAAGATTAATATGGTAAATGACAACCAAAACAAAAGTTGTGAAAGAGGCCAAACCCCTAGTAAAAACTTGAAAATAAATTTGTATTTCTCTGAGGTAGTAATATGCCTTCTTCTCTGAAAAATCCACTCTTTCCAGCTTTGTTTTGTTTCGGAGATTGTATGACTATCCTCATCAATTTCAATAGCAATATTTTGTTTTGTAGCTACTTCTTGTATAAACAAATCATCATCACCAGAGGAAAGAAAAATATGAGAAGCAAAACCTTTATTGTTAAAAAAAACAGATTTTTTGTAAGCTAAATTTCGCCCAACACCCATATAAGGTAAAGATGCCAATGCAAAAGAAAAATACTGCAAAGCCACATTAAAGCCATCAAAACGGATCATAGCATTTAAGAGACCTTTTTCCTTTTTATAAGCCCCATAGCCCAATACAATTTTCTTTTTTTCAAAATTACTGACCATTTTACTCAGCCAGTTTTTGGATGACGGTATGCAATCAGCATCCGTTAAAAGCAAATATTCATGCTTTGCAGCTTTTATCCCCAAAGTAAGTGCAAACTTTTTGCCAACCCTATGTTTTACATGCTCTTCAATCTTTACAATTTTTAAGTTTTGATACTTTGCTTTCAATTCTTTTAGCACATATTCTGTATTGTCCTTGGATTGGTCATCCACTAGCACAACTTCAAAATCTGTGTATTCTTGTTCTAATATTTTCGGTAGAAATTCGGCAATATTTTCTGCTTCATTTTTGGCACATACAATTACGGATATTGGTTCATTAAAAGTTGTTTCTGATAGTTTATAAACAACTAGACGCACAAAAAAATACAGCACATAAAAAAGCTGAATAATTAATGAAAAAACAAAAATATAAAAGAGAATTTGTGTAAAAAGTTCCATTAGCACAAAAATAATTTATTTGCGGAAAAAAAGGCAAAAAGTAAAACTTATATTTGTCGCCATGAAATTTGATTTACTGAAAACAGATAAAGCATCAAATGCTCGGCTTGGAGAAATTCAAACGGCTCACGGAAAAATTCAAACGCCCATCTTTATGCCGGTGGGTACTGCTGGTACTGTAAAAGGGGTTCATCAGCACGAGCTTGTAGAAGATACAAAAGCACAAATTATTCTTGGAAACACTTATCATTTGTATTTGCGCCCAAAGTTGGACACCATTGAAAAGGCGGGCGGTTTACACAAATTCATTGGCTGGGACAAACCCCTTCTTACCGATAGTGGTGGATACCAAGTTTATTCCTTAGCAGAAAATAGAAAAATTACGGAAGAGGGCGTAAAGTTCCAATCGCACATTGATGGCTCTTATCAGTTTTTTTCTCCTGAATACGTTATTGATATCCAAAGAAAAATTGGAGCGGATATCATCATGGCTTTTGATGAATGTACCCCTTATCCTTGTGAATACGATTATGCTAAAAAATCCATGCACTTAACCCACCGTTGGCTCAAAAGATGTTGCAATCGTTTTGATGAAACGACTGGGAATTATGGTTTTGAGCAAAGTTTTTTTCCAATTGTTCAGGGGAGTGTTTACAAAGATTTAAGAGAGCAGTCAGCTGAAAAAATTGCTTCTTTTGAAAGAGAAGGAAATGCCATTGGCGGACTTTCGGTTGGCGAGCCACATGAAGTATTATATGAAATGACAGATATAGTTTGTAGCATCCTACCAAAAGACAAACCAAGATATTTGATGGGGGTTGGCACGCCTACTAATTTATTAGAAAGCATTGCCTTAGGTGTTGATATGTTCGATTGCGTAATGCCAAGTAGAAATGCTAGAAACGGAATGCTTTTCACCTCAGAGGGAACGATAAACATCAAAAACAAAAAGTGGGAAAATGACTTTTCTATAATTGATGAAAATGGAACTTCTTATGTGGACAATACCTACAGCAAAGCATATTTACGACACCTTTTTGCAAGTGGCGAACTTTTAGGAAAGCAAATTGCTACTTTGCACAATATTCGTTTTTATATGTGGTTAATGCAAGAGGCGCGTGAGCAAATAGCAAAAGATAATTTTAGTAGTTGGAAAAATAAAATGGTAAAAAAATTAGATATTCGCCAATAATGAAAAAGTTAGATTGGTATATCATCAAGAAGTTTTTGGGCACTTTCTTTTTTTCCATTTCCCTTATTTTGGTAATTGTAATTGTTTTTGATATATCAGAAAAAATTGATGATTTCCTGGAAAGTGAGGCGCCACTAAAAGCAATTGTTTTTGATTATTACTTCAACTTCATTCCATTTTTTGCTAACCTTTTCAGTCCCTTATTTATTTTTATTGCTGTTATCTTTTTTACTTCTAAAATGGCAAATGACACAGAAATTATCGCTATACTAAATAGTGGAATGAGTTTTTGGAGATTACTGCTTCCTTATCTTATTACGGCTGTTTTTCTTGCTTCTGCATCCTTTGTATTGGGAAATTTTGTGATTCCTCCTGCCAATAAAGTAAGAATTGATTTTGAAAACAAATACATCAAAAAGAAATTTCGTTTCAGAGGAAAAAATATACATCTGCAACTGCAAAAAGGACAATACGCCTATATGGAAAGCTACAATAGCACAAAGGATATCGCCTACAAATTTGCATTGGAAAATATAAAAGATGGAAAACTACAATCCAAACTAAATGCAAATTACATTAAGTGGGATAGTACATCAGGAAGGTGGCAAGTAAACAGATGGCAAATCAGAGAGTTTTTAGAAGAGGGAGAAAAACTAAGTAAAGGGGAACGATTGGATACCCTCATCAATTTGAACCCCTCTGATTTTAAAACCCGCCTTAGTAAAGTAGAAACCATGAACCTTTTTGAGCTAAACAAATACATAAAAGCAGAACAGCTAAAAGGAACGGCAAATATCGTCTATCACAAAATTGAAAAACACAAACGCATGGCTTTCCCTTTTGCATCCATCATACTCACGGTAATTGGGGTGGCAGTAGCAAGCCGAAAATCAAGAGGGGGAATTGGTCTGCATTTGGGTGCAGGACTACTTATTAGCTTTTCCTACATTTTGTTTATGCAAATTTCCACAACTTATGCCACAAATGGCAATCTATCCCCGGCTTTGGCAGTATGGCTACCCAATATTTTGTATTTATTTCTGGGAATGTTTTTGGTACTGAAAGCGCCAAAATAGATTTTAATATTTAGATACTAGACTTTAACAAATCAAAAAAACGACTTTCTTCATTCAATAATTATCTTTTTTTCTACTGTGCCATCATCAAATATATAATAAAGCGTACAATTTTTTTGAATATTGGTTTCCTTACCTAAAACATCAACAACTTTTATTAACGTTTTTTGATTATTATTAAAGTCATTTATTGCAGACACAGGATTAAATATAAAATTTAGATTTGCAATACTATCACAACCATTTGCATCTACGGTTGTATAAGTATATCCTCCGGATGTATCGTAAATCATCCCATTCCAAGTATAAGGAATACAGGATGTGTCTGTAGATGTTGAAGCTGTTGGACTATTAGAATTGATTGTTAAGTTCAAAGTAGCTGTAGAATCACAACCATTTAAATCAGTAGTTAAAAATATATATAATCCACTTGTATTATAAGTAGTTCCATTCCAAAGAAATGGAATGCAAGATGAAACTGTGCTATAAGAATATGTAGCTAGATTAATTGTTAAATCTAATATTGCAGTAGAATCACACCCTACTGCATTTGTAGTTAAATAAGTATAGGTTCCGCTTGTATTATAAG
>CATMIT010000050.1 GCA_950069165.1 uncultured Flavobacteriales bacterium | reverse complement strand
CCATATCATTCACAGGAATACCATCCAACATAACGGCTACATTTCTTTGGTTAAATCCTCTAATTGTAATCCGAGCATCACCATCCCCACCACCACCTTGTGTGGCGTATACTCCAGGGGTAGAATTCAGTATCATAGGAATGTCTTGTGAAGCCAATTCCTCATTCATCTTTTTCATTGGGATGGTTGAAAACGCAACTGGTGTTTCTCTATCGCGAGCAATATCGGCCACTACTTGCACTTCATTTAGTAAAATAGTTTTAAGCTTGAAGTCTACTGTCAGTGCTTTGTTGCCAATAGTAACTGTTTTAACTACTTCCATATATCCTACATAGGATACTTGTAAGCTTCTTTCTCCTTTATGAAGAGAAATAGAATAATTCCCATCAAAATCAGTAGCTGTCCCTAGTCCTTTACCATAGATTACTGTAGCTCCAATTAAGGCTTCACCAGTATTTACATCAGTAATCTTTCCACTGATGGTTGTTTGTGCTAAAGTCACACAACTTAGTATAATTCCTAAAAATAAAACTGCTATTTTTCTCATAATTTAGTCGTAAAAAAATGCTGATGTTTCCATCAGCATTCTAATTTATTTTTTTCTTATTATTCTACAATTAATTTGTTTTTGGCAAATCTTCCATCTGCAAACTCAATTGTAATAATATAAGTCCCTTTTGCAAATCCAGTAGTATTAATTGTGTTATTAAACCTTATTTGCTCACCTAAAATGTTTATTACAACAATACTTTTAACTTTAGTATTTGCATTTACAGCAACAGACCCTCCTGAATTTACAGGATTAGGGTACATCACATAGGAAATAGATGTGTTTTCATTTATTGATGACG
Organism: uncultured Flavobacteriales bacterium; assembly: GCA_950069165.1. Taxonomy (GTDB): domain Bacteria; phylum Bacteroidota; class Bacteroidia; order Flavobacteriales; family BACL11; genus DUAL01. Next base: position 10,250 of record CATMIT010000050.1, on the reverse strand, counting down.
CATTACTACAATCACAAGTATGCGACCCCATTCCAGTATATGTTGCATCTGGCAAAGAATCATATTCCAATGTAGGATTGAACAAAATAGGATTTGTAGTAACTCCTTTTTTTATACTTGCTTTTCTAACCAAAGTTTGTCTTTTGGTCCACCAAGTGCCACCGTTTGCATCCGTATATCCAGCTGATGCATCATCCGTCCAAGCTCCTCCTGGGTCTTCTCCCACTTTACCAAATATATCAATAGGGATTCCATTCTTTTCTAAAGTCATAGCGTCATCTCCATTAAAATAAAAAGGCGTTGGATAAATACCACTTCCGTGCAAATCACAGGCAGCATAAAAAACAGGGTCAACCGGCACAGACCAATAAGTAGAAACCCAAATAGAATCTAATTGTCCATTTCCAATTGCAATAGCTTGTCCAGAAGCAAGATTGCCACTTAAAGGCCAAGTATCAGGACCTGTAGTTGCGCCATTCCCATATCTATTTATGGAATATCCAGTTAAATTAATTGAAGCATTTGTAGGGTTATAAATCTCAATTGCATTATTGTTTGCAGGTCCTTCAATATATTCTGAAATAAATAATTCAGAACAATCCGTAATTTGTGCATTTAAACCGATTGTAAACAACACACTTAATAATAGTAAAGTCTTTTTCATTTTTAATAATTTTAGATTGCTAATTTACACATTCACATTAAAAAATTGACTTTTAATTGTAAATTGTTTTACTATCTTTGGGCGATTAGAAAATTCCATCATGAATAAAAACATAAATTCCTTTGAAGAGTACAAAATAGAATACGAAAAAAGCATTAAAAACCCAGAAGAATTTTGGGAAGAATTAGCAAATAATTTTACTTGGAAAAAAAAGTGGGGAAAGGTTTTAAGTTGGGACTTTTCTAAGCCAGAAATAAAATGGTTTGAAGGAGGTAAACTTAATATTATTGAGAATTGCTTGGATAGGCATTTAGAAACAAGAGGCGAACAAACTGCTATAAAATGGATTGCCAACAATCCGAATGAACAAAGCAGATCTTTGTCTTACAAAGAATTACATGCTGAGGTTTGTAAATTCGCCAATGTGCTCAAAAATAATGGAGCAAAAAAAGGAGATAGAATTTGCTTATACATGCCTATGGTTCCTGAATTGGCTATTGCTGTTTTGGCCTGTGCTAGAATAGGGGCTATTCACTCAGTTGTATTTGCTGGCTTTTCAGCAAAATCACTTTCTGATAGAATAAATGATGCGGATTGCAATATCCTTATTACAGCAGATGGTGGTTTTAGAGGTGCTAAAATTACTCCACTAAAAGACATTTCTGATGAGGCAATGCAATCTACTCCATCTATCAAAAAATGCATTGTGTTTGAGCGCACAAAAAGTAAAATCTCCATGCAAATCGGAAGAGATATTTGGTGGCATAAAGAAATAATAAAAGCAAATTCAGATTTTCCTGCCGAAATTATGGACTCAGAAGATCCTCTTTTTATTTTATACACCTCCGGCTCTACTGGAAAGCCAAAAGGAATATTGCACACAACTGCTGGCTATATGGTATATGCTGAATATAGTTTTCGCAATGTTTTCCAGTACAAAGAAGGAGATGTTTATTGGTGTACTGCCGATATTGGATGGATAACAGGACACTCTTACATTGTGTATGGTCCGCTTTTAGCGGGGGCAACCACCCTAATGTTTGAAGGAGTTCCTACTTATCCTGATGCAGGACGGTTTTGGAAAATAGTGGAAGAAAACAAAGTCAATATCTTTTACACAGCCCCAACTGCCATCAGAGCATTAGAAGCCAAAGGTATGGAATTTGTAAATCCATATGATTTATCCTCACTCAAAGTACTAGGAACTGTTGGTGAACCCATTAATGAAGATGCTTGGCGGTGGTACGATAAAGAAATAGGAAAAGAAAATTGTCCAATAGTCGATACTTGGTGGCAAACAGAAACAGGAGGAATCATGATATCTAATTTAGCAGGTATTACCCCTTCCAAACCAACTTTTGCAACCCTTCCTCTTCCTGGGATACAACCTTGTTTAGTAGATGAAAAAGGAAAAGAAATGGAAGGTAACAATGTAGAAGGTAGGCTATGCATAAAATTTCCTTGGCCGTCAATGGCACGCACCATTTATGGTGACCATCAAAGATTTAAGAATACTTATTTTACGGCTTTTGAGAATAAATACTTTACGGGTGATGGTTGCTTAAGGGATGAAAATGGAATGTACAGAATAACAGGAAGAGTGGATGATGTGCTGATTGTTTCAGGGCATAATTTAGGAACTGCCGAAATTGAAAGTGCTATGGATGAACATGAAAATGTATGCGAAACCGCCATTGTTGGCTATCCTCATCCCATCAAAGGAAATGGTGTTTACGCTTATATAATTTGTCATAATCAGCCGGAAGATGAAGAACGATTAAGAAAAGAAATCAATGATTTGGTTACCAAAAATGTAGGGCCTATTGCAAAAGCAGATAAAATTCAGTTTGTAAGCGGCTTACCTAAAACCCGTTCTGGGAAAATAATGAGGCGTATTTTAAGAAAAATTGCAGCAGGAGAAAGCGATAATTTAGGAGATATAAGCACTCTTTTGGACCCCTCAGTTGTTGATGAAATCAAAACATTTGTACAATAAATCCTATCTAAATTTGTTTCTGTATTTTTGCGCTTTTAAAATCTAATAATGTCAGATAGTTTAATCATCATTCCAACTTATAACGAAAAAGAAAATATCGAAAAGATAATTCGTAAGATTTTCTCTTTGGAAAAAGCATTTCATATTCTCATTGTAGATGACGGATCTCCTGATGGTACAGGAAGCATTGTAAAAGGATTGCAGGCCGAATTTAATGTCCAATTACACATTCAGGAACGAGCTGGAAAATTAGGCTTAGGTACCGCTTACATTCACGGATTTAAATGGGCTTTAGAAAGAAGTTATCAATTCATTTTTGAAATGGATGCTGATTTCTCACACGATCCTAATGACTTAATCCGACTCTATAATGCAATTGCATTAGAGGGGGGGGAACTTGCTATTGGCTCTAGATATGTGAGTGGGGTTAATATTGTAAACTGGCCAATGATGCGACTACTCATGTCCTTTTTTGCATCCAAATATGTAAAAATGATTACTGGCATGCCAATACACGATTCCACTGCAGGATTTAAATGTTACAAAAGACAAGTTTTGGAAACCATCAATTTTGATAAAATACAATTTGTGGGTTATGCCTTCCAGATTGAAATGAAATTCAAAGCTTGGAAATACGGTTTTAATGTAGTGGAAGTTCCTGTTATTTTTACTGACCGAACAGAAGGAACCTCAAAAATGAGTGGAGGAATATTTATGGAAGCGGTAGTTGGGGTGCTACAAATGAAACTCAAAAGCTATTTCAGAAAGTGGAATAAATAAACGCTCATGCAAATCCTTATCAAAAATGCGCAAATTGTAAATGAAGGAAAAATTTACAAGTCAGATGTGCTGATTGAAGATAAAATAATCAAAAAAATTGCGGCTGAAATCACTATTGAGGCTGAGCAAATAATTGATGCAAAAGGTTTGTATTTATTGCCAGGAGTGATTGATGACCAAGTACATTTCCGTGAGCCAGGGCTAACACATAAAGCAACTATTTACACGGAAAGTAAGGCGGCTGTTGCAGGGGGGATCACCTCTTTTATGGAAATGCCAAATACCAAGCCTCAAGCCTTAACTCAAGAATTATTAGAGGGAAAGTATCAAATTGCAGCTGAAACCTCAATTGCTAATTACAGCTTTTTTATGGGAGTGAGTAATGATAATTTGGAGGAAGTACTTAAAACTGATCCAAAAACTGTTGGTGCTATAAAAATATTTATGGGGTCTTCAACTGGAAATATGCTAGTTGACAATAAATCTGTTTTAGAAGAAATTTTTTCAAAATCGCCAATGCTAATTGCTGTGCATTGTGAGGATGAACAAACGATACAAAAAAATACAATTAAGGCAAAAAAGAAATTTGGAGAAGATGTCCCAATTGCTGAACACCCAAATATTAGAAGTGCTGAAGCTTGTTATAAATCATCATCAATGGCAGTGGAACTCGCCAAAAAACACAATACGCGTTTGCATGTTTTTCACCTTTCCACTGAAAAAGAAATTTCTCTTTTTGACAACACATTACCTCTAGCAGAAAAACAAATTACTGCTGAAGTTTGCATTCATCATCTTTGGTTTTCCGATAGAGACTATGATGAAAAAGGAGTGCTTATTAAATGGAATCCTGCAGTAAAAAAGGAATCAGATAAAAACGCTTTGTTCCAAGCATTATTGGATGGAAAGTTGGATGTAATTGCAAGCGATCATGCTCCTCATACATTGGAAGAAAAATCGAATACTTATTTTAAAGCTCCTTCAGGAGGGCCGCTTGTACAACACGCTTTGCCCGCAATGCTAGCGTTTGCAAATCAAGGGGAAATAAGCTTAGAAAAAGTAGTAGAAAAGATGTGCCATAATCCTGCTATTTGTTTTAGGGTTAAAAATAGAGGTTTTATTCGTGAAGGTTATTTTGCTGATTTGGTTTTAGTTGACTTAAATAAACCTTGGGAAGTAAATAAAGATAATATTTTATACAAATGCGGATGGTCACCTTTTGAAGGAGAAACCTTTAATGCACAAATTACGCACACTTTTGTAAATGGGCATATTGCTTATAAGTATGGTGATTTTGATGAAACTAGGAGGGGAATGCGCCTCACTTTTGACAGATAAAAGCCTAAAAAAAGGCAACCAATTGGTTGCCTTTAATTTTTCTAAATAAGCTTTACTTATTCGTGATCGTGTCCTTCATGAGATTCGTGATCATGTCCTTCATGAGCGTCTACTTCTTCAGCCCCTTCTCCAGTTACTTCATCTCCTTCTGTAGCTTCATCTTCATGAGCAGCACAACAAGAATGATCTGCTAAACAAACAGCATCTCCTGCTGTAGCTTTACAACCTAAGCAACATGCTTTTTGGCAATCATCAGCACATGCAACTACTTCTTCTACTGAATCAGTTTCTGCCGCATCTCCTGCGCCACAATTACAAGCAGTAAAAACAAACATAGTTCCCGCTACTAATAAATACATTAATTTTTTCATGACTTAATATTTTGTTTGATTAATAATTCCGGCAAAGATACATAATTCGCTCGATTAAATATAATATCTTTGTGCTATGAATTTAAATTTTTTAATTATACTTAGTTTTCTCCTAGCGTGTAGTATTCCTAAGGAAGGTATTCCAGAAGGAATTTTATCTCAAAATGAGTTTGCAAGCATCCTAAAAGAAGTACATTTGGCAGAAGCAACTTTTGAACTGCAAAAAACCAATGGGAAAGAGGATGCTGAAAATGCATTGACTAAAAGTTATCAGACAATTTTTAGCAGTCATAATATTAATGAAACTATATTCCAAAAAACATTAGAATATTATGCCAATCACCCATCAGAATTAGATGAAATTTATGCTGATGTTATTGAAGGGATAACTGAAGAACGATCTACTTTAAATCCGCAATAAACCAATCGGCATATTTATGGATTGTGGCATCAATATCAGTAAATTTATAGTCAATCATTGTTTTAATTTTCTGAGTAGAAAATTCATTAGAAGTCATGGCACTATTAGCAGTTTCTTTAGTGAGCAAGGGGTTTTTTCCTGTGATAAATGAACGAATAGCCTCCCCTCTCCAGGCAAGTTCTTTTAAAAATGGAGTGACTTTTATTGTTGCTTTTGACTTTCCAAGAGCCATAGCAATTCTATCAAAACAATCACGATATTTTAAATTAGCACCATTTATAATAAAGCGTTCGTTCTTTACATCAGAAAATAGTAGCGTAACTAATGAATCTGCAACATCAACAACATCAACATAACCAGTACTACCACTTGTATAGAATTTAAGTCCTTTATATAACCTTAGAAAAATCTGGGAACTTCCTTTATTCCAATCTCCGGGACCTAGAATAACAGATGGATTTACAATAACCACATCCAAGCCTTCCTGAGATGCACGCCAAACCTCTTGTTCGGCAAAATATTTGCTGAACGCATAATTACTATCTAATTTTGTGGCTTTGAAATGACATTCCTCATCAACCAAACCATCAGTAGAATTACGCCCCAATGTAGCAATGGAACTGATGTACCCTACCTTTTTCACTCCTTTGGAAAGCGCTACATTCATCACATTTGCAGTTCCTTCAATATTAACTTTCTTTAATAAATCTGTATCTGCTGGACAGAAAGAAACAACTGCTGCACAATGTAACAACAACTCACAATCTTGCATACCTTCTTCTAATGAAGGAATGTCATTGATATCGCCATTTATCCAATTAATTTTGGAAAATAAATCAATAGCATTATAATAAGAGAAAACATTTTCGCAAACCTCTAGAGAGGAAGATGAGCGCTTCAATGCTTTAAACGGTTTTGCTTCTTGCGCTAATTTTAATAAAATATGAGAGCCAACAAGGCCAGTTCCTCCAGTAACAAATATCATAAGGCAAATATAACAGATTAGATTTTAGACAATGGATGTTATACCTTAGATTTAATAATTTGTCTATTTTTGGGAAAAATTTAAGCAATGAACTTTGTAGAGGAATTAAAATGGAGGGGGATGATACACGATATCATGCCAGGGACACAGAAGCAATTTGAAAAAGAAATGACTGCTGCATATATTGGTTTTGATCCTACTGCTGATTCCTTGCATATTGGGAGTTTGGTACCCATTATGGTGTTGGTTCACTTACAAAGAGCAGGACATAAACCTTTTATTTTGGTTGGGGGTGCCACTGGCATGGTGGGCGATCCTTCTGGGAAAAACAAAGAGCGTAATTTACTGGATGAAGATACGCTAAATCATAACTTAAATTGTATGCAAAAACAATTGGAACAATTTTTGGATTTTGATTGTGGAAAGAACTCAGCAGAGGTGGTAAATAATCAGGATTGGTTTAACAATTTATCTTTTTTAGATTTTATTCGTGATGTTGGCAAGCATATTTCGGTAAGTTATATGATGGCGAAAGATTCTGTAAAAAACAGACTGGAAACAGGAATGAGCTTTACTGAATTTTCGTACCAGTTGGTACAAGGTTATGACTTTTACTGGCTATGGAAAAACAAAAATTGCAAGGTACAATTGGGGGGTTCGGACCAATGGGGAAACATTGTAACCGGAACTGAACTCATAAGAAGAAAAGGAGAGGGGAAAGCCTTTGCAATGACTACTCCACTGATAAAAAAAGAAGATGGAGGGAAGTTTGGAAAAACTGAAAGTGGTAATGTTTGGCTAGATAAAGCAAAAACATCACCTTACAAATTCTACCAGTTTTGGCTCAACTCATCTGATGAAGATTCCAAGAATTACATAAAGATTTTCACTTTAAAAAGTAGGGAGGAAATAGCAAAACTAATTGCTGAACATGAACAAGCACCACACCTTAGAATTTTGCAAAATACCATTGCAGAAGAAGTAACCACAAGGGTACATAGCAAGGAAGATTTAGCAATGTCGATAAAAGCATCTTCCATATTATTTAGCAAATCTACTGCTGAAGATTTAAAATCCTTAGATGAAGACACTTTTCTTTCTGTGTTTGAAGGAGTCCCTCAGTTTGAAATTAGCAAAACAGATTTAAGTTCCGGAATTTTAGATGTGCTTGCTGAAAAAACAGAGGTATTTGAAAGTAAAGGGGAAGCAAGAAGAATGATAAAATCAAATGCAGTAAGTATAAATAAGGAAAAAATTACTGAGGATTTTCAGCTTTCTGAAAACGACTTACTAAACGGAAAATACATCTTGGCTCAAAAAGGAAAGAAAAATTACTTTTTGATTATTGTTGCTTAAATCCATATTACTTCATCAGCTCTTTCGCCTTCAAAATATTCGCAGTGGGCAATTGGCAAACTTTGTTTTCACATACATAAATCATAGTTGTCCCTTCAACATATTTTCCTTCTAAAAGTTCTAAATCACTTTTCTCAAAACAACCAACAAATAACTTATTTGGCACATATTTTTTATGCAGTTCCATTGCCTTAGCATGGGCGTCTTTCCCTACAATCGCTACCTCATAAAAAGGGACAATCTCTTTTAACATAAGAGTGGCGTAATTGGCATAACCTGAAGCATACTTTTCCATATCTGGTTTTACATTATTCGCAATAGTTATGGCTTTTTCTTTGTAATCCCTCTTATCTAAAATAGTTCCTAAATCATAGAGCACATTAGCCATTACTGAGTTGGAAGCTGGAATTACATTATCGTTTATTTCCATTTTTCGAGCCACTAATTCAGGATCTAACTTGGAAGTAAAATAAAACATCCCACTTTTTGTATCAAAGAATTTTTCTAAAGAATATTTTACTAAAAGGTCTGCTCTATTAAGCCAAAGTTCATCAAAAGTGGCTTCATAAAGGCGAATAAAAGCAGCACTTACAATGGCATAATCTTCCAAATATGCATTAATAGTAGAGCGCCCATCTTTATAGGAATGCCACAATTTTCCATCCTTTTGCATTTGTGTATTCGCAATGAAATTTGCGTTATTTATTGCGATATCCAAATGATGTTTTTCACCAAAGGTCATGTAGGCATCAACATAACCCTTTAGCATCAATCCATTCCAGGAGGTTAAGGATTTATCATCTAATCCTGGCCGGATTCTTTTATCTCTTTCCTTCATCAAAATTTGTTTCCAATTATTGATTTTAGCATCTAAATCGACAACAGTAATTTTATGGTTTTTAGCCACTTTCTTTTTAGTATCTTTTCTGAGCAATATGTAATTTCCATGTTCCCAAAGACCAGTTCGGTTTACATTATAATAGTCCTCAAAAATGGCGTAATCCTCACGGATAAATAATTTTAATTCTGTTTCATTCCAAACATAAAACTTTCCCTCTTCTCCTTCACTATCCGCATCTAAGGCAGAATAAAAAGCTCCATTGTCAGCCATTAATTCCCTTTCAATAAAATCTAGCGTTTCAAAAACAACCTCTTTATATAGTGGCTTTTTGAATTTCAAATAGGCATCCGCATACAAACTTACTAGTTGTCCGTTATCGTATAACATCTTTTCAAAATGGGGCGCCTTCCATAATTTATCCACTGAATAGCGTGCAAAACCTCCTCCAATTTGATCGTAAATTCCACCAAAAGCCATCTTATCCAAAGTAAGTTCAACATGGTCTAATACCGATTTATTATTTGAAAGATGAGCGTATTTTAGTAAAAAATGATAGGCATTTGGCATAGGAAATTTAGGCGAGCCATTGCTCCCCCCTTCTGTATTATCAAAACGTTCTGCCCAAGGACTTACCATATTATTCAAGTCCTTCCAAGTAAAATTAATTACTTCTGTATTTAAACCAATATTTTCCACTTGCTGAATTCCTTTTGCTAATTTATTTGCAAATTCAATTACTCCATTTGGGTCATTTTTATAAGCATTTGCTAACCCTAAAATTTGCTTTTTCCAATCCTCTTTTCTGAAATAAGTTCCTCCCCAAAATGGTTTTCCATTAGGAAGCGCAACACAATTTAGTGGCCAACCCCCTCTTTGATTCATGAGTTGTACGGCAGTCATATATACTTGATCCACATCTGGACGCTCTTCCCTATCCACCTTAATGCAGATAAAATTTTCATTCATAATTTTTGCCACCTCAGCATCCTCAAAACTCTCATGTTCCATCACATGACACCAATGGCAAGCCGAATAGCCAATGCTAATAAGCAGTAATTTACCTTCTCTTTTGGCCTTATCCAAAGTTTCTTCATTCCAAGGGTGCCAGTCCACAGGATTATGGGCATGTTGCAAAAGATAGGGGCTCGTTTCATTTACTAATGCATTTGTGTATTGGTGTTGTTTTTTCACTTTCTTTTCTGCTGATTTTTGTTGTCCATTACAACTGCTGATAATAAAAACAGTAATTAATAGTCGGCTTATAATTTTCATTTTACAAACTTAGGACTATTTAATAATAGTAATTGGGAATGATGGCTATAAAAATTAACTTTTTCACATTTTGAGGTGAGAGGCAATAAAAGTAGGTTATTTTCTACAATATTGCAAATCACTTCTTTAATGGAAGGGTTAATGGTTCAGCTTCACAAAATTGGAAAAGAAATATGGAATGGTTTCAATTCCTTTTAAGTAGTTGAAAATACCATAATGCTCGTTA
>CATMIT010000049.1 GCA_950069165.1 uncultured Flavobacteriales bacterium | reverse complement strand
TGCCAATATTCTTCTCAACAATACTAGCAGTAATTTTTTCTTCCTTTTTTACAATTACCATTAATTTATCTAGCTCATTACTGATGTTGGCAAGCTCTGTTCCTAAAAACTCTGCCAACATAAAGGATGCTTTTTCTTCAATTTGGTATCCTTTTTCTTCTAAATACTTTGCAATCCAATCAGGCACTTGATTATCATAAAGCCCTTTGCTTTCAAAAAGTAATGCCTTTTTTTCTAAGGTTTTTGTAAACTTTTTTCGCTTGTCTAGTTTTTTGTATTTGTAGCACATCACTAAAATAGTGGAGGGTTGAGGATTGTTCAGATAGCTTTCCAATTCCTCTATGTTTTTGATGTTTTGTGCTTCCTTTACAATTACTACTCTGTGAGTAGCGCCAAAAGGAAATTGTTTTGCCTCAGCAATTATTTGGGCTACATCCACTTCTTTTCCATAAAGCACAGATTGATTAAACTCTTTCTCTTGGGGCTCTAAAATATTTTTAGCTAAGTAGTCACAAATTTTATCAATATAAAATGGTTCTTCACCAGTAAGAAAATAAACAGGATGATAGACTTTGTTATCAATAGAGGTTAGGATGTCTTTAAATTTCATTTATTTTGCTTTTATGAATATGCCAAAATTAATGTTGCCAAATGTAGCCCTCAAAACTAAATCAGTTGAAGGAACTATACAAGTTTTTGATGTGATAAGAAAAAAATATTTTATTTTAACCCCAGAAGAATGGGTACGGCAGCACTTTATCCATTACTTAAATAATGAGAAAAACTACCCAATGGGATTGATGGGAGTGGAGAAAATGATAAAATATAATGCTTTAAAAACAAGAGCAGATATTGTGCTTTATACTAGAGAAGGAAAAGCAAAAATGATAGTGGAATGCAAGGCCCCAAATATTAAGATCACCCAGGATACTTTTAACCAGATAGCAAAATATAATTTTAAGTTAAAAGTTGAATATTTGGTGGTGACAAATGGAATCCAGCACTTTTGTTGTAGGATGGATTATGAGAATAACTCCATTAGTTTTTTGGATGATATTCCTACTTTTTAGATGCTTGCTTTCCTAAATGTATAAAAACTATACCAAAAAGTGTATTGAGCTTAGTGAGTGCAAAGGTGCTCCACCAAAACTTTGGTCCACAATTAAAAAATAATAGTAATAGCAATTACGAAAATTGTGAGGATGATACCTCTTAATTTTTTTTTAAGTGTTCTGTTTTCTAATTAAGTTGAGGGCAGAACCTGCTTTAAACCAATCAATTTGGGCTTCATTATATGTATGATTTAGCATAATAGTATCCGTTGTTCCATCAGTATGTACTACTTCTAAAGTCAGTTGTTTCCCTTCTGAGAAAGCAGCTAAATCTGTGAAGTTGAATGTATCATCTTCTTTTATCAAATCATAATCATTTTCATTTGCAAAAGTCAGTCCTAACATCCCTTGTTTTTTAAGATTTGTTTCATGAATTCTGGCAAATGATTTTGCAATAACCGCCATCACACCAAGATGTCTTGGTTCCATTGCGGCATGCTCTCTTGAAGAGCCTTCCCCATAATTATGATCCCCCACTATAATGGTAGTAATTCCTGCTTTTTTATATTGTCTGGCAATAATTGGAACTTCATCTGTTGTTCCGTCAATCTGACTAACGACAGCATTTGTTTCCCCACTAAAAGCATTTTCAGCACCAATCAAACAGTTGTTGGATATATTATCCAAATGACCTCTGTATCTTAGCCATGGTCCTGCCATAGAGATATGGTCAGTAGTACATTTTCCTGCTGTTTTTATCAGTAGTTTTGATCCCATTATGTTTTTTCCATCCCAAGCAGAGAAAGGAGTTAATAATTGTAATCTGTTTGATTTAGGGTTGATAACCACTTGAATTCTACTTCCATCTTCATCTGGTTCTTGATAGCCATTATCTTCTACTGCAAATCCATTTTTTGGTAATTCCACTCCGTGAGGCTCTGCTAGTTTTACCTTTTCACCATTTTCGTTTGTAAGGGTGTCAGTTATAGGATTAAAATCCAGTCTTCCAGAAATTGCAATAGCAGCTACCATTTCTGGTGAGCCAACAAATGCATGGGTGTTTGGATTTCCATCCGCACGCTTGGCAAAGTTCCTGTTGAAGGAATGCACAATTGTATTTTTTTCTTGTTTGCTAGCACCTTCTCTGTCCCATTGCCCAATACATGGTCCGCAAGCATTAGTGAATATTTTAGTGGATTCAAACTTCATAAAGGAGTCCATCAATCCATCTCTTTCAGCAGTGAATCTCACTTGTTCCGAACCAGGATTTATTCCTAATTTCGCTTTGGGTTTAAGCCCCTTACTTACCGCATCTTCCACAATTGAAGCGGCTCTGGTTAAATCCTCATAAGAAGAGTTGGTGCAAGAACCAATCAGTGCCCATTCCACATCCAAAGGCCAATCGTTTTTTATTGCCTTTTCTTTCATTTCCGCCACAGGAGTAGCCAAATCTGGAGTAAATGGGCCGTTTAAGTGTGGACTTAATTCCGATAAGTTGATTTCAATCACCTGATCAAAATACTGTTCAGGATTTTTATAAACCTCTGCATCTCCTGTTAAGTGTTGTTTTATTTTATTTGCAGCATCAGCAACATCATTTCTATCTGTTGCACGTAAATATCTTTCCATACTTGCATCATAACCAAAAGTTGAGGTTGTAGCTCCAATTTCAGCCCCCATATTACAAATGGTTCCTTTTCCTGTTGCGGAAAGGGATTGCGCTCCTTCACCAAAATATTCTACAATCGCTCCAGTTCCACCTTTTACAGTAAGGATTCCAGCTACCTTTAAAATCACATCTTTTGGAGCAGCCCAGCCACTTAGTTTTCCTGTAAGTTTTACGCCAATTAATTTAGGGAATTTTAACTCCCAAGCCATTCCTGCCATTACATCCACAGCATCAGCACCACCTACACCAATTGCAACCATTCCTAATCCTCCTGCATTTACCGTATGAGAATCGGTTCCAATCATCATTCCTCCAGGGAAGGCATAATTTTCTAATACTACTTGATGGATAATTCCGGCTCCTGGTTTCCAAAAGCCAATTCCATATTTATTACATACAGAACTTAAAAAATTAAACACCTCATTATTGGTATTTAAACTTTCTTGCAAATCTCTATCCGCGCCTAATTTAGCTAATATTAAATGATCGGCATGAGTGGTAGAAGGTACAGCTACTTTATCTTTTCCTGCTTGCATGAATTGCAAAAGGGCCATTTGTGCAGTTGCATCTTGCATGGCTACTCTATCTGGTGCAAAATCAACATAATCTTCTCCTCTTGTAAATGCAGTTTCTGCATTACCATACCAAAGGTGAGTGTAAAGAATTTTTTCTGATAAAGTTAAAGGTTTCCCTGTTGCTTTTCGTGCAGCTTGAATCCTTTCGGGAAACTTGCTGTAAACCTTTTTTATCATATTAATATCGAATGCCATATATGTTTTTATAAGGTAAATTAAGTATTGCAAAGTTAAAAAAATAAAAGGGTGAAATGAAATTTTGGGCTCCCTTTTTGTATCTTGCCCAAGCGTATGCAAGTATATTTTGAAAACATAAAAATTGCCATTCAGGCCATTAAGCATAACCTACTAAGAAGCATACTTACCATCCTTATTATTGCAATTGGAATCATGGCTTTGGTGGGGATTCTAACTGCTATTGAATCCATTAAAGGCTCCATATCTGAGAATTTCACTTCCATGGGTGCTAACACTTTTACCATTAAAAATTATGGCATGCACATTCGTATTGGAAAAGATGGAGAAAAGCCCAAAAACTATCCGCCAGTCAAATACCGAGATGCAGTTAGTTTTAAGGAAAAATATGAATTCCCTTCTAAAGTTTCAATTTCCTCATGGGTGGCTGGTGCGGCAACCGTAAAATACGAAAGCAGAAAAAGTGACCCCAATATTAGCGTTTGGGGGACGGATGAAAACTATCTTTTTACCTCTGGCTATGAACTAACAGAGGGAAGGAATTTTTCGATTGATGAAATAAATTTTGGTAGAAATGTAATTATTATCGGCAAGGAAGTAAAGGACAAAGTTTTTCCTAATACAAGTGCTGTCGGAAAAACCATAACCGGAGGGAACTTGAAATTTAAAGTGATTGGCGTATTGGCAGAAAAAGGTTCGGCTATGGGTTTTGGTGGCGATAAAACAGTGCTAATCCCCATTACTTATGCAAGACAATTTTTTAGTAGAAGCAATCAGTCCTACACCATTAGTGTAATGTGTAATAAAATAGAAGAATTAGATCCGGCAATTGGTGCTGCAATTGCACAATTAAGAAGTGTCAGAAAACTAAAACCAATTCAGGAGGATAATTTTACCATTGTAAAAAGTGATAATTTGGCAAATATGCTCATTGAAAATATAAAATATGTAACCATGGCAGCAACCCTTATTGGTATCATTACTTTAATTGGAGCAGCAATAGGGCTGATGAATATTATGTTGGTATCGGTTACTGAAAGAACCAAAGAAATTGGCATCCGAAAAGCAATGGGTGCAACTCCTTATTTGATAAGAGATCAGTTTTTAACAGAAGCTATTGTGGTTTGTCAGTTGGGCGGATTGGCGGGTATTGTTCTTGGCGTTCTTATCGGAAATTTAACCTCCTCTTTTATTGGGGGTGTTTTTGTAATTCCTTGGCTTTGGATATTTTCCGGAATATCGCTTTGTATTATGGTTGGTATTGTTGCTGGAATATTCCCAGCACTGCAAGCCGCCAAGCTTGATCCTATTGAAGCCCTTAGGTACGAATAAAAAAAGCCCTTTCAATTGAAAGGGCTTTTAATCATTTATTTTAGAATTTAATTATTCTGCAATAACCTCAAAAGGTACTGTTACACTTACACTTCTATGAAGGCGAACTTCTGCCTCATATTTCCCCACTTCTTTAATTGTAATAAGTTTTACAAATCGTTTGTCAATTTCATGGCCAAGTGCTTCTAATGCATCAGTAAACTGAATGGTTGTAACAGAGCCAAAAAGCTTTTGTCCATCTTCCGCTACTTTTGCTTTTACTTTTATATCCAGATTAGAAATTACTTCCGCAATACTATTAGCATCTGCAACTACTTTCTCTTCTTTACCTGATTGTTGTCTTAGTTTTTCTTCCAAGACTTTCACAGCCGAATCGGTAGCAATAACGGCTTTTCCTTTTGGAATTAAAAAATTTCTGGCAAAGCCATTTTTTACCTTTACAACTTCATCTGCAAAGCCCAATTTTTCGATATTTTCTTTTAATATAACTTTCATAGCTCTTATTATTTTAATAAATCGCCAACATAGGGCAATAATGCAATTTGTCGCGCACGCTTTACCGCAACTGATAATCTTCTTTGGAATTTTAAGGATGTTCCAGTAAGTCTTCTTGGAAGAATTTTCCCTTGCTCGTTCAAAAAACGCATCAAAAAGTCAGGGTCTTTATAATCGATATATTTTATTCCCATTTTTTTGAAACGGCAATATTTATCTCTATTTCTTTTGTCGATATCAACCGGTGAAAGATATCTTATCTCAGATTTTGCTTTATTGAATTTACTCATGATGTAACTTCCTCCTTTTCTTTTTTGTTAGCACTTAATCTCTTTCTTCTTCTATCGGCATATGCTATGGAATATTTGTCCAAGCGAACGGTTAGCCATCTCATGATGCGCTCATCTCTTTTGAATTGAACTTCCAAATCAGCAATAATATCGCCTTCTGCCTCAAATTCTATGAAGTAGTAAAATCCAGTATTTTTCTTTTGGATAGTATACTTCAATTTTTTTAATCCCCAATATTCCTCATTGCCAATTTTGGCTTTGTGGTTTTTCAGGGTTTTTGTAAACTTTTTTACCGTTTCCCTCATCTGCTCATCAGACAAGACGGGATTCATAATGAAAACGGTTTCGTAATTGTTCATTTTTTCCTTTTTTGGTTAATAATAAATTTTGGGCTGCAAATCTAACAAAACTAATTAAATCAGCAAGGAAGTGTTTTGTAATATTTTTTTACCCTTTTTTCGTTAGAAATGTTACTTTTGTTTTTCTTAATTTCGAAATTATTTTTATGGGAGAATTCATTGTATCAGCCAGAAAATATAGACCAACTACTTTTAAGCAGGTAGTAGGGCAATCGGCTATTACAACAACCCTAACCAATGCAATTTCTGAAAATCATTTGGCACAATCTTTCCTTTTTTGTGGGCCAAGAGGAGTGGGCAAAACTACTTGTGCTCGGATTTTAGCCAAAACAATCAATTGCCAAAACATAAACGAAAAAATAGAGCCTTGCAATAGTTGTGAGTCCTGTACTTCTTTTAATGAGTCGAACTCTTTTAATATTCATGAGTTGGATGCTGCATCTAATAATTCGGTGGATGATATCCGAAATTTGGTAGATCAAGTTCGCTTTGCTCCGCAAGTTGGCAACTATAACATATATATTATTGATGAGGTGCATATGCTCTCCTCTGCTGCTTTTAATGCTTTCCTTAAAACATTGGAAGAACCGCCAAGCCACGCTATTTTTATTTTAGCGACCACAGAAAAACACAAAATAATTCCTACTATTTTATCTAGATGTCAGATTTTTGATTTTAAGAGAATCAGTACAGACGACATTGTGAGTCATTTAACTTTTGTTGCCGAAAGTGAGAACATATCAGCCGAGCAAGATGCACTACATATTATTGCGCAAAAATCGGATGGCTCATTAAGAGATTCTCTTTCCATCTTTGATAGATTAGCAAGCTTTTCAAAAGGAATAACTTATAAATCAGTAATTGAGAACTTGAATATTTTGGATCATGATTATTATTTCAAAATAACAAATTCTATTTTGGAGCAAGATATTTCCAATGCACTACTTACTTTTAATAAAATTCTAGAAAATGGTTTTGATGGCCATCATTTCATAAACGGACTTGCTTCTCATTTTAGAGATTTGCTGGTATCAAAAGATAAGGAAACGCTTGTACTTTTAGAAAAAGGAAAGGCACTAAAACAGCAATATTTGGAGCAATCAAACAGCTGTGAGCAAACCTTTTTACTGAAAGCATTGGATATTTGCAATAAATGTGATGTGCAATATAAAACAAGCAAAAATCAACAACTTTTGGTGGAACTGACTTTAATGAAATTGTGTAGTATTGGTACTGAAGAGTTGAAAAAAAAAACAACTAATAGTATAAAACTTCCAACTTCAAGTCCGAAACAGGAGAAAGTGGTTGCTGATGCCATTACGGAAATAAAAAAAGAGGAGCAAAAAGTAGAAGTGCTAATAGAAAAGCCAAAACAAACGCAAACTAATGGGGTAGAAATTGAGAAACAGAACAGCAAAATACCCCAACTGATTTCCATTTCTGATTTGCCTGACCCGCTAAAAGAAGAGCAAAGGCAAGAGACAATAAAAGACAAGAAGAAAAATGAATTTAACAATGAGCAATTACAAAAGGTTTGGCAGGAGTATATAAGTATTCAAAAGGAAAAAGGAAAATCTAATTTTGCAACCACACTGGATATGAATTATCCTGTTTTAAAAGAGGGTAATCAAGTGGAGATTTTAATAAGTAATAAATCGCAAGAAATAGTAATTGAAAAAGAAAAAATAGATTTGCATGAGTATTTAAGAAAAAAATTAGAAAATGATGCTATTGAAGTAATCACAAAAATTCAAGAAAATAATAAGGAAAGAGTACCTTATACAAATAAAGATAAATATGAACAAATGGCAAAAGACAATCCTAATTTGAATACGCTAAGAGAGAAGTTAGGACTCGATTTTGACTTTTAAAAACCAAAAAAATGAATAAAAAAACATTAACCATTATTTTAGTAGCAGTTGTATTAGCACTACTAATTATTAATCAACTAAAAGAGATGAAGAAAATAGAGAACAGATATGAAACCGCTAAAAATGATCCCTTAAATGCAAGAATTTACACCTTGGAGAATGGCTTGAAAGTATATTTAACGGTTTATAAAGATGCACCAAGGATTCAAACCAATATTGCCATAAAAGCTGGTAGTAAAAACGACCCTGCTGATGCAACTGGATTAGCGCATTATTTGGAGCACATGTTGTTTAAAGGAACAGACACATTTGGAAGTTTGGATTATGAAAAGGAAAAACCTCTCTTGGATAAGATTGAGTTACTTTATGAGGAGTATCGCTCCATAGCAATGACAGATACTATTAATAGAGAAAGGGTTTGGAATCAAATTGATTCTATTTCAGGGGAAGCAGCAAAATTTGCTATTGCCAATGAATACGATAAAATGCTTGGCGGTATTGGGGCAAAAGGGACAAATGCTTATACCTCTAATGAAAAAACGGTTTATGTAAATGATGTACCATCCAATCAGATGGAAAAATGGTTGAAAATTGAAGCTGAACGATTCCGTAATCCGGTTTTACGTCTTTTCCATACGGAACTAGAAACTGTTTATGAGGAAAAAAACAGAGGTTTGGATAGTGATGGAAGAAAAATGTTTGAGGCTCTAATGGCTAGCTTGTTTGAAAAGCATCAGTACGGAACGCAAACAACTATTGGTACAATTGCACATCTTAAGAATCCTTCATTAATTGAGATTAATAAATTTTATCATAAAAATTATGTACCAAATAATATGGCAATTTGTCTTTCTGGGGATTTTGATTTTGACGAAACCATCAAATTAATTGATAAATATTTTGGCGGATTTGAAAGAAAAGAAGATCCTATTTTTGATGTGGCTAAGGAGGATGAAATAAAGGAACCAATCATTAAAGATGTATATGGACCTGAGGCTGAGAGACTGTATGTTGGGTTTCGTTTCCCCGGGGCAGATTCTGAAACTACCAATAAGCTAAGATTGACAGATATGATTCTTTCAAATAGCAATGCAGGCTTGATTGATTTAAATCTGAATCAAGAGCAAAAAATAATTGGTGGAGGTTGTTTTCCGCATATACTTAAAGATTATTCAATGCACGGATTTTATGGAAGTCCAAAGAAAGATCAAAAATTAGAAGAAGTAAAAGATTTACTATTAGCTGAAATTGAGAAAGTGAAAAATGGTGATTTCCCGGATTGGTTAATTCCGGCAATTATTAATGATTTTAAATTAGAACAAATCAAGAAATATGAAAGTAATAACGGAAGAGCAGGCGAATTTGTGGAGTCGTTTACCTTAGACTTGCCCTGGGAAGACTTTACTAATGAAATTAATGAGATGGCTAAACTGACAAAGCAAGATATTATAGACTTTGCAAATCAGTATTATAGAAATAATTATGTAGTTGTTTATAAGCATCAAGGAATTGATGAGTCGGTTATGAAGGTTGCAAAACCAAAAATAACTCCTGTTGATGTGAACAGAACTTCTCAATCTGATTTTCTATCTTCAATAATGGATGAAGAGGTAAATGAAATTGAGCCAGTTTTCTTGAATTTTGAAACAGATATTCAAAAATCAAATATAGGTGAAGTAGAGGTTTTGTATAAAGAAAACACGGAAAATGATATTTTCAAATTGGACTATATTATTGAAAAAGGAAGCAATGATAATCCTAAATTCAAAATGGCAGTAGAATACTTGAAATATTTGGGGACAACTGAGATTTCTCCAAGCCAAAAACAAGAAAAGTTTTATAAAATCGGTTGTGAGATGAATGTAAGTTGTAATTCGGAAAAAATAAAGATTTCATTAAATGGTTTGAATGAAAATTTCGAGAAAGCTGTAACGCTTATGGAAGATGTATTGGCAAATGCAATTGTGGATGAAGAGGCACTTACAAACCTTAAAATGGATATGCTCAAAAAACGAGCGGATGCAAAACTCAACAAGCAAACTATTCTTTTTAGGGCAATGGGCGCTTATGCCAAATATGGCAAAAATTCCTCTTTTACCAATGTCCTTTCTGATGAGGAAATAGAAAATACCACTGCCAAGCAATTAGTAGATATTATTCATTCCTTAACCAAAGATGAGCATAGAGTTTTGTATTATGGACCATCTTCCCTTTCAGATTTGAATGAAAATTTAAGTAATTTGCATAACAATACTACAGCTTTAAATCCACTTTCTAAACACAACAAATTTGAGCAGTTGGATATCAATTCAAATACTGTTTATGTGCTAGATTATGACATGAAGCAAGCAGAAGTTTTGTTTTTGGCAAAAGGGAGCAAACTAAAAACAGCTGATATTCCAATTATTTCCTTTCATAATTCTTATTTTGGTGGCGGGATGAGTTCCATTATTTTCCAAGAATTAAGAGAATCCAAAGCACTGGCTTATTCGGTATATAGTACATACACTACACCAAAAGATGCAGAACATTCGCATTATTCTTTTTCCTATATTGGCACACAAGCTGATAAATTAGAAGAGGCAATGAAAGGAATGATGGATTTGCTAACTGAAATGCCACAATCAGCAAGCAATATGGAAAGCGCTCAGGAGGGGGTAATTCAGAAAATAAGAACAGAGAGATTGACGAAATCACGAATTTTAACGGAATACGAGAAAGCTAAAAAAATGGGAGTGAATCATGACATCCGAAAAGATGTGTATGAGGCAGTTCCAAATTTCACTATGGATGATTTAAGTAATTTCCATAATAGTTACATCAAAAATGATAATTATACCATTATGGTTTTAGGAAATAAAGACTTGAAATTAGATGTACTGAGACAATATGGCAAAATAAAACACTTAACCTTAGAGGATGTATTTGGTTACTAATTACTAGTTTTGCAGCCGATTAAAAATAAACAGCATGAGTAAAATAAAAGTGGATAATCCGATTGTAGAATTGGATGGAGATGAAATGACAAGAATTATTTGGCAGTTTATTAAGGATAAACTCATTTTCCCCTATTTGGATTTGGATATAAAATATTATGATTTAGGAATAGAAAGCCGTGATGCAACTAATGATCAAATTACTATTGATGCAGCTGAGGCCATCAAAAAATATAAGGTAGGAATTAAATGTGCGACTATTACTCCAGACGAGCAAAGAGTAGAGGAGTTTGGGCTAAAAAAAATGTGGCGCTCACCCAATGGAACGATTCGTAATATTGTAGGTGGAACGGTTTTTCG
>CATMIT010000048.1 GCA_950069165.1 uncultured Flavobacteriales bacterium | reverse complement strand
TTTGCAACAGCATATACTGCATCATATGTTTCTTTTCTTATCTTTTCTCTTAATTCCTCATCATGAGTTTCATGGCAATATTCTCTTTTTGGAGAAGAAGTAGTGATTTCAGATGCTAATTCAGTTTGCATTGCACACTGAACTTTAATAGCTTCATGACCAACTTTAATAGCCTCAATCATCTCTGCTTCCGATACTTCATTCATTTCTCCTTCTACCATTGCTACACTATCAGCTGAAGCTCCAACCATAAGGTCAATATCGGCTTCTTTCATTTGAGCAGGAGATGGGTTCACTATGAATTCTCCATTTAATCGGATAACTCTAACTTCAGAAATAGGTCCGTTAAACGGAATATCTGAAATAGCAATTGCAGTTGAAGCGGCTAATGCAGCTAAACTGTCAGGAGATACTTCAGGGTCGTGTGAATTAAGTGAGATCATCACTTGTACTTCAGCATGATAATCCGCAGGGAACATAGGCCTTAAAATTCTATCTACTAATCTCATAACCAAAATTTCTTGGTCAGTTGGTCGGGCTTCTCTTTTTAAGAATCCACCAGGAAATCTACCATCAGCAGCAAATTTCTCTCTATAATCAACAGTTAATGGTAAAAAATCTACTCCATCTCTAGCTTCTTTACTAGACACAACAGTGGCTAACATATGAGTTTTCCCCATTCTGATTTCTACCGAACCGTTTGCTTGTTTTGCTAATTTTCCTGTTGTGATGGTAATTTCTCTACCATCTTCTAATTTTATTGTTTGTTTAATTTCGTTATATGACATTTTTCTTGATTTCTTTTTTGTGTTTATAAGTAAAAAAGGCAAATAAAATTGCCTTTCTTTTTTTTACTTTCGGAGTTTCAATTCTTTAATCAACTCCCTGTATTCTATGATATTTTTTCTTTTCAGATAATCTAATAGTTTCCTTCTTTTTCCTACCATTAGTTGTAATGATCTTTGTGTGGAGTAGTCCTTTCGGTTTTCTTTTAAATGAGCGGTTAAATGTTTTACCCTTTCGGTGAATAGCGCAACTTGGCTAAATACTGACCCAGAATCTTTGGCATCTTTTCCAAATTTCTTAAATATTTGTTCTTTTTCTCCTGTTGTTACACGCATATTTTCCTTTTTTAATCTTTAATTTTTAATGGGTGGCAAATTTAGAAAATACTTTTGGATAAAAAAACTCTTTTAAAACAAATAAAATCAAGCTTTTATGATACGTAATATTTGGCTAATTTTGGCTTTTAGTTTTTTTCTCTCTACAATCAAATCCAAGAAGCCGTGTTCTAGTAAAAACTCAGAAGTTTGGAACCCTTCCGGTAAGTCTTTTCCTATTGTTTCCTTTACTACCCTTGGACCCGCAAAGCCAATGAGAGCATTAGGTTCGGCAATATTCATATCGCCAAGCATGGAGAAAGAGGCGGTTGCCCCTCCAAAAGTGGGGTCGGTTAGCAAGGAAATATAAGGGATTTTTGCATTGCTAAGTTGAGCTAATTTAGCAGATGTTTTTGCCAATTGCATAAGTGAAAAAGCTGCTTCCATCATTCTTGCTCCACCTGATTTTGAAATGATAATCATTGGTGATTTGGTTTTTTTTGCATAGTCAATAGCTCGTGATATTTTTTCACCAACTACCGAGCCCATTGATCCGCCAATAAAATTGAAATTAAAACAGGCGATTACGATATTCTCTCCATTCATTTTACCATATGCAGAAGTCAAAGCATCTTTTAGCCCTGTTCTTTTTTGATTTTCTTTTAATCTATCATTGTATTTTTTTGCATCCTTGAATTGAAGTGGATCTTTGGATTCCATTTCAGCATCTAATTCAGTAAACTCATTTTTATCAAACAAAATTTTGAAATATTCTTTTGAGTGAATTCGGTGGTGATAATTACAATTGTTACAAACAAATAATTGTTGTTTGTGCTCCTTAGTAGTTATAATGGTTTTACACTTTGGGCAGTTGTACCACAACCCTTCAGGAGTTTCTTTTTTCTCTTTTGTGGAAGTAGTTATTCCTTCCTTTATTCTTTTAAACCAACCCATTTTTTATTAGTTATATTTATTTTGGTTCTAAGATCTGAATACCAGAATCAAATGTAGCTAAACTATTATTTTTTGCTCTTATTATAAATGCTTCCTGAGCTGCTTTTCTATTTTCATTTTTCCCTTTCCAAGTATTTAGGGTGTCATGTTGAAGCGCTCTTCCATAGGAAAAAGTTAGATTCCAAGGCATATCTTTATGTGTTTCATTCATTTTTTTCAAATGAGAGGTTGCTAAATCCCCACTTTGTCCACCTGATAAAAAAGCAATTCCCGGCACATTTTCAGGAACATTTTCTTTTAAACAAGCATAAGTCATGTCAGCCACTTTTTCTATATCTGCCTGAACAGGACAATTAATTGCTGAAATAATCATATTGGGCTTTAAAATAATTCCCTCCAAAAATACATTGTACATACTTAGTTGCTCAAAAACAATCTTAAGTGTTCTACTGGTAACATTGTTACATGTTTCAATGGTGTGCGTTCCATCCATAAGAACTTCCGGTTCAACAATTGGAACAATACCTGCTTGCTGGCACTTAGACGCATAACGCGCAAGCGAATGGGCATTGGCCTGAATACAAGCATCTGTTGGAATATCATCTCCTATGGTTATTACTGCTCTCCATTTTGCAAATCTTGCCCCTAGTTTATAGTACTCTGCCAATCTTTCGTCCAATCCATCTAAACCTGAAGTTGCTTTTTCGTTTGGAAATCCTTCCAAATTATTTGCTCCTTTGTCTACTTTTATACCTGGAATAATACCTTTTGAATTTAACAATTCAGGAAAAGGAGTTTTCTTATCACAAGTCGTGCTTTGCCTTAATGTTTCATCAAACAGTATCACACCACTAATAAAATTCTCAATTCCATCTGAAGTGAATAAGATATCTCGGTATTCATTTCTACTCTCAAAACTAGATTCAACTCCTATTGATTCAAATCTTTTTTTACATGTGGGGTTGCTTTCATCTGCTGCCAATATTCCTTTTCCTTTCAGAACTAAGTTATTAGCTATTTCTTTTAGCTGATTTGAATTGCTCATTTTTTTAGATTTTAATTAATTATATTAATTAATTTTCAAGGCACAAAAATATAATAATGTTAAAACATCTGAGTTATTTTTAGAATTATTTCTTATCATTGGCAATAATTCAAATCTTTTATAAATGATTAGTAAAAATCAGATAAAACTTGTTCGCTCTTTACAACTTAAAAAACACAGAGATGTTCATAATAGTTTTGTAGTGGAAGGGGAGAAAATAGTAAATGAAATTATTCAATCTGATTTTTCTGTTATTCAAATATTTGCTACTAATGGGTGGCTTTCTTCTAATACAAATATTATTGCAGAGGTGATATGTCAAATATCTGAAAAAGAACTTAAAAAAATAAGTCAGTTAAGTACGCCAAATAAGGTATTGGCTATTGTAGAAAAACCAAAATTCGCCTTAAATATTGACACCATAACAAATGGGCTTACTTTGGTTTTGGATGAAATTAAAGACCCTGGAAATTTAGGAACTATAATTAGGGTGTGCGATTGGTTTGGGGTAGAAAATATAATTTGCTCTAATAATTCAGTTGATGTTTACAACCCAAAAGTATTGCAAGCAACAATGGGTTCGCTTGCAAGGGTAAAGGTGCATTATACCGATATTGAAAATGTTATCAATCAATTGCCAAATGATTTTCCAATTTATGGTGCTTGTATAGATGGAAAAAATATTTCAGATATTATAATAGAAAAAGAGGCACTTCTAATTATGGGAAATGAATCCTTTGGAATTTCGGATAAAGTCAGTTTACTTATAAAAAAGAGAATAGAAATCCCAAGAAAAAGAGAAGGGGCGGAATCGCTTAATATTGCGATTGCAACTTCCATTTTACTACACGAATTTAGGCGGTAAACTAGTTTTTACTGGGTTTTTTGTTTTTCCTATCTTAATCCTTCCCATCCGCACTCTATGTATCTATACTTTTTGTAATTAAAAATATGAAAAGTAAGATTGTTTAAAATGTAGTTCCCATTGTTTCGTATAATTCGTTCCATTGGGTTTTGACAATCTGGACAAGAATTCAGACAAGTTTCACAAGTTTCTTTTTCCCAAAAACCTGTAAATTTCATTACAAAAAGTAAAATCACATAAGCAATTAAGACTAGAAATATCGACAGAAAACTGTCCATATTTATGTGGTTTGGTTCGTTTGGTTTACTACTCCAAAGATAAAAAAATATAATCTATTTTTTTGTAAAAAATTGAGAATCAATAGCTTATTTATTCAAAAGTAAAAGACAGCATCCACGCATTTGTGGTCAGTTTACTGACCGATTTTGTGTAAACAGTTTCGTCCTCTGAAAGAAGATTTAAGATACCATAAGTTAGTTTTATTTGTGGAGAGAATTTAAAATATTCTAAATAGAAATCCATGCCAAAACCAATTTCAATTCCTAAATCATTTTTCTTCAATTTCACTAATTTCTGCCCTTCATCATCAATATCCTTTTGTGATGCAATATCCATCCCGTATTTTATCCCTCCTAGCAAATAAGTGCGGAAATTATTGTAACGCTCGGATTTATATTTTATCAGAATTGGAAAGTCGATAAAAGTAGATTCAATGGGTTTTGTTTGCATATAAATTTTTTGGTTCCCATCCAAGAAGGAATATTCAATAATTCTTTCTGAAAAAACAAGGCGTGGAAGAAATCGCAGGTCAAAAAATTTATTCAAGCGTAAATTAGAAACAATCCCTAAATTAAAACCCTTTTGGTTTTGGGATTCTAATACATACAAACTATCAAAATCAGCAATATTGGCTACTGGTTTTATCTTGAAATCCATGGTATTTATTCCCATTGTAAACCCAAAATGGATTTTTTTGTTATCGTATCTTGATAGATTTTGCAATTTAGGATGCTTTTGTGCAAAAATTTGCAAAGGAATATTTGCGATAAACAAAATAGGTAATAATATTGCTAATAATTTTTTCATTTCAGCCAAAAAACGATTTATCATTTATTTTATTGCAATGTACAGTGAAACTATTCCGAGCGTTAGGGGTAGATATTTTACTTTGCTAAAGCCTACCTCTTTCAAAATTTCTATAAATTTTACATTTTCAGGAAAAGCATCTACCGATTCAGGCAAATAATTATAAGCCCTTTTGTCTTTTGAGATGAGTTGCCCAAAAAAGGGTAATATATGATGAAAATAGGCACTATATATTTGTTTGATAGGAAAATATTTAGGTTTAGATGGCTCCAAAATCACAACAATTCCATCTTTTTTCAGCACACGTCTCATCTCGGATAATCCTAATTGTAGGTTTTCAAAATTTCTTACGCCAAAACCAGCCGTTATAGCATCAAAACTTTCATTCTCAAAAGGCAAGTTTTCCGAATCAGCCAATTCTAATTTTATTTGCTTTTCCAATCCTTTTTTTTCTACTTTGTTTCTTCCTATTTCAAGCATATTTTTGGAGATGTCTATTCCAGTAATATGTACCCCATTTAGTTTGCTGGCTGCAATGGCAAAATCGGCTGTTCCGCATGCCACATCCAATATTTTTTTAGGATTATTTGTAAGCTTGCTAATGGCTTTTTTTCGCCAATAAAAGTCCATGCCAAAAGAAAGTGTATGATTCAAAAAATCATAGCTTTTAGCAATGCTGTCAAACATTTTTGCGACTTGCAATTTCTTACTTATTTGGGAGTCTTGCTGGGGCTTTATCATTCAATTTCCTTTCCTGTCAAACTATTAACAAATAAAACATTTCCTAATTTTTCATAACCCTCAAAGGCCGCCAATTTTTGTTTTTTAACCACTTCTCTTCTGAAACCAACAATAGTTAAATCTGCTTTTTCGGAATGTTTATTTATTATAGATTTTATTCCTTCCTCTTCATTTTGCGGAATCATTTTTAAGTTTAGAGGAGAGATTGGTAGTCGCCCAGACTCAATAAATGAGAACATTCTTTTTTTGTAGTTTTCAAATTCATCTTGATTTGGGTAAATGGAGAAAACTTTAATTTTTGCATTTTTCCATTCAGGATGTGAGGAGATTATATAGCTGAGTAGAATCATCATATTTGAATTTTCATAATCTCTGGACGAAATCCAGACATGTATCTCTTCTTTTTTATTTATTTTTTCTTCATCAGTTTTGTAAATCGCTACATCAAAACCGGTTGCCTGCAAAAGTTTGAAATTGCTTAAAATCTCTGCAAACCTTTCTTTTTCACTTTCCTCAAAGGCTAATAAAATTAGGTTATTCTCCTTACCAGAAATACTTGATAATTGAATAACTTGCGCTAGTGCTGAGGTGTAAGAAGGCGAAATAATGGTATCGATATATACATTACTTTTTGACACTTTTTCATCTTGTAATAATTGCTTTAAAACATCCTTTGATTGCTTAAATGTATCTTTGCTCAGATAACCATTTATATAATGTATGTAAGTTGCGAAACCATATTTGTATGAAATCCAACGGCACATATCAAAAGCAGATTTCCTTTGAAAAGACTCTTCATTAATACTGATTACAAATGGGCGCCAGTGCGGACTCTGCTCATCCTCTCCTTTCTTCTGTATAAAAATTTGAATCTGCCTTGCAAATTGTACCAATACATCCCGAAACAGACTGACTATTTCTCTTTTATCCCCTGAACTTTTACTGATGTAAGAATAGAAGAAAGTTAGTATTATAATGGATAAAATGGCGAAAGAGGTATTCATTTTGAACATCAGCCAAACGGATAAAACAGCCCCAATAAGCGATATATACCAACGCGATTTAAAAGCTGGGCGATAGGAAGGATCGCCAGAGAAATGCTCTAAAAATGAAATAGTACAAATAGCACCATAAGTTATCATGAAAAACATAGCAATAACTTGGGCAACCGTATTGATATCACCAATAATTACAAAAAACATAGCCAACAAACAAGTGATTACAGAGGAGTTGATAGGTTCGTTATCCTTATCTCTCCCTTTTGCCGTCCAACTATTTAATTTTTTAAGTGGAAAAATATTATCAAAACCCAATGCTTGAAGCGTTCTTGGGGCAACCATCACAGAACCCAATGCTGAGGAGATAGAAGCACATGCCAAACCGATAGGGATTATTGGCCCCCATATTGCAATTTTACTCATGATAAGCTGGTCAGTGGCTAAACCATCTAGGGGAGCGGATAAAAACAGTTTGAAAGCCACCAAAACATAGACGAGAATACCAATCACAGTTGCCCAAATCGTTCCTCTTGGAATAGAGGTTTTAGGATTTTTTAAATCGCCAGACAATCCTAATCCGGCTGCCATCCCTGTAAAAGCCGGGAAAATAATAGCAAAAACTAAAAAGAAGTTATCGGAGTTTTCAATGGTATCAATAAAGCTAACCTGAACAAAATGATAGCCATCAATTGGTTCCCCTAAAAAGAAAAAAAGCAAGGAGACAAAAAGAACTGCAACAATACCATAAAGTGCTTTGATGCCAATATTTGCTCCTTTTGTAAGCATTAAAAGCGTTAAAATTCCCATTGAGATTATCCCAATTATCTTTTTGTCTAAAATAATATCAGCAAGAATTTGTGGTATTTTAGGATAAGTATCTACTAAAAATAAAGCAAAAGGATAAAAAGACTCTACAAATGCAATCACATAAAAGGAAACAGATATGGCTTGTGAGAGATAAAGTGCAATTCCAATTGTTGCTCCAATATTTAGTCCGAACGAACGAGAAATAATATAATAAGCTCCTCCTCCTTCTACTTTTCTGTTTGTAGAAATTTCGGCAATGGCGAGTGCAGTAGGGACAGTAACCAAATGTCCTAAAAGGATAATACCTAATGCCCCCATAAGACCTACATTTCCTACAGCATAGCCAAAACGCAGGAATAAAATAGCTCCTAAAATGGTAGAAATAGAGGCTAAAAATACAGGAGTTGTCCCAAATTTTCCTTTACTATCGCTTATTTTTAGAGGCATTTAATTTGTAAAGTAAGAAATTGCGTTTTTTAGAAGTTCTGTTTTTTCAATAGGAACTACACCAACCCTTTGGCACACCAGGCCACCAGCTAAATTAGCAATTTGAGATAAACTTACAAAATCTACATTAGAGGCAAGGCAAAGGGCAGAAGTTGAAATTACGGTATCACCAGCTCCTGACACATCAATGATATTTCTTTTTTCGGCATTTATATGGGTGAAATTATCAGCTGTTTGCATGCAAACTCCCTTTTCTGAAAGGGTGAGTAATATCCCTTTTGCTTTTATCATTTGAAGTAAATCCTTTGTGGCAGATTTAATTTCTGACATATTATTTTCATCAAAACTGATGTTACATCCTGTTTTAATTTCCTTTAAATTTGGCTTGAAAATATCACAATTTTTGTAGGCCAGAAAGTTTTTGGTTTTCGGATCAACAATGGTAGGGATGTTTAAAGTATTTGCTTTTTTAATGATATTTTTAATCACAAAAGGCGTAAGAACACCTTTGTTATAATCTTGCAAAATAATTACATCCACATCCTCCATATTGCTATAAACCAATTCCAAGAATTCTTGCTCCACTTTTATAGGAAAAGTATCTTCTTCATCAATACGCAATTGATGTTTGTCCTCACTGATTATCCTTGTTTTTACAGTGGTTTTTCTACTTTTTTCAATCAAAATTCCGACAGTAGAAAAAGCTTCTTCTTTTAATAATTGCTTGAGTTGTTTTCCTCTAAAATCATCTCCAACAACCGAACATAAAATAGGAGTAGCTCCTAAGGATTTTATGTTTCTTGCAACATTTCCAGCACCACCCAATCTGTTTTCGTGTTTTTCTATTTCCACAACTGGAACTGGAGCTTCTGGAGATTGTCTTTCAATTTTGCCCCACATATAAGCATCAATCATGGCATCACCAACAATGAGCACCTTTTTTTTATTAAAGGAGTCAAAAAGCCCAATTATTTCTTCTTTTCTCATTTTAATTCTGCTAATTTTTCTTTCATTCTCTTTGCTGCCTCCATTAGTTTATCATCAGCTGCAGCATAGGATATTCTAATACATTCCGGATTGCCAAAAGCAGCTCCAGACACCAATGCTACATGCGCCTTGTTGAGCAAATACATGCACAAATCATTGGCGTTTTCTATGGTTTTATCTCCATCTTTTTTTCCAAAATAATAAGAAACATCCGGGAAAATATAAAAAGCACCTTTTGGAATATTACATTTTATTCCAGGTATTTCCTTTAGTTTTTCAAGTAACATATCTCGTCTTCTTAAAAAAGTGTTTTTCATATCAGTAGTTACGGCTTTTGGATCAGCTAACATTGCTGTTTCCCCAGCTTTTTGGGCAATAGCACAAGTAGCTGAGGTGATTTGTCCTTGCACTTTATTGCAGGCATTTGCAATCCAAAGGGGAGCCCCAATAAAGCCAAGGCGCCAACCCGTCATGGCGAAACCTTTGGAAAGGCCATTTACAGTGATTGTTCTCTCTTTCATAGAGGGAATTGTGCCAATACTAAAATGTGCATTCGTAAAATTGATATGCTCATATATTTCATCAGAAATAATTAAAATATCAGGATATTTTTCCAGCATTTTAGCGATTGCCAAAAGCTCCTCTTTAGAATAAACTGTTCCGCTTGGGTTGCAAGGGGAACTAAACATCAAGAGTTTTGTTTTTGGCGTAATGGCGGCTTCCAACTGCTCAGGGGTAACTTTAAAATCGGTAGTAATTGTAGAAGGAATTTCTACAGATACACCCTCTGCTAATTTAATAATTTCGACATAACTTACCCAATAAGGGCAAGGTAAAAGCACCTCATCTTTTGGGTTTAACAAACTCAAACATAAATTGGCAAGGGATTGCTTTGCCCCAGTTGAGCATACAATTTGATTAGGGGTAAAGTCCAAATTATTATCTCTTTTGAATTTTCTGCAGATTGCCTCACGCAATTCTAACAAACCTGGAACAGGCGTGTAGTGAGAAAAATTATCATCAATTGCTTTTTTTGCCGATTCTTTAATGAAATCTGGGGTATCAAAATCGGGCTCACCCAAACTAAGTGCAATAATATCATATCCTTCTTCTTTTAGTTCTCGGCTCATGCGTGCCATGGCTAGGGTTGCCGATTCGGCCAATCGATTTAATCTCTCTGAAACTTCTGTCATTTTGATTTATTTTTTCAGCAGGCAAAGATAAGATTAGTTTTTAGTTGCTTGTTTTTAGTTACTTGTTTTTAATTGCAGATTTTTTATTAAATTTACAAAATGAAATTATTCATAACTATAGTTAGCCTTTTTATTACAACAACTGTTTTAGCACAAAAAGTGTATTCGGTAGAATATGCTAGCCAGGCAGATATTAAAGTATTTGTAGTGGACTATGAAAGCCAAGCAGACTTGAGTGTATTTAAGGTGGATTATTCCTCACAAGCAGGAAAGAATAACGGCAAATGGTTTTTTGTAGAATACGCCTCACAAGCTGATAAGAAAATATTTTTTACAGCATATGCCAGCCAAGCTGATGTGCTAATTTATTTTGTGGAATATAGCAGCCAGGCAAAATGGCGAAAGAAAGAAAAGTTGCATTTATTCTATTAGAATGAAAAAACTACTACTTATATTACTTTGCTTGCCAATGATTGGGTTTGGGCAATTGACAATGATACCTGATGATAATTTTGAACAGAGATTAATTCAATTAGGTTACGATAACATATTAGATGATTACGTAGCAACTGCAAATATTAATTCAGTAACATTTTTAGATGTTTCTGGAGAAAGTATTACTGACTTAACAGGAATAGAGGATTTTACTGCTTTAGATACTTTGTATTGTTATACTAATCAACTCACAAGCCTTAATGTAAATAATAATACTGCTTTAACTAATTTGGAATGTGGTTATAATCAATTAACAAACCTTGATGTAAGTAATAATACTGCTTTAACTACTTTGTATTGTCATTCTAATCAACTCACAAGCCTTGATTTAAGTAGGGCTACTGCTTTAACTTATTTGCTTTGTGCTACTAATCAACTCACAAATCTTGATGTAAGTCAAAATACTGCTTTAACTTATTTGTATTGTGGTAATAATCAACTCACAAATCT
>CATMIT010000047.1 GCA_950069165.1 uncultured Flavobacteriales bacterium | reverse complement strand
TCTTACTTCAATAGATGTTAGTGCAAATATTCTCTTGGAATTGTTTTTTTGTCAAAGAAATGATTTAACATCCTTAGATCTTAGTGGAAATTACTTTTTACAAAAATTATGGTGTTTTGATAATAACTTAACTTCATTAGATATCAGAAACAATAACAATCAAAATATTGGAACAACCTTTTGGGATATTGATATTACTGGAAATTATAGTTTGTTCTGTGTAGATGTTGACAACCCTGGGTGGTCTATGATGAATTGGACTGTGAGTAATGATTGTATTGATAGTTGGAATACATTCAGTTCTAATTGCGGGAATACTTCTAATATAATTGAAGAACACACTACAAATAAAGAACTTTTGCGAACAATTGATGTATTAGGCAGAGAAACAAAGAACGAACCTCTCTTTTACATCTATGATGATGGAACAGTTGAAAAACGAATTGTTATTGAGTAAAGGTAGGGATTATTACATGAGCCCATTTTAGGGTTTTACAAATAAAAACCCAAATTCATTTCATTCATATTGCCTTTTGTTTTCTAATTTTATGAAACTAAAGTTTCAACATAAAAAAACAAAAGCAAATTTAACTTTGGCTTTTTATTTGCGGTGAGGAAGGGATTCGAACCCCCGAAACAGTTTCCCGTTTACACGCTTTCCAAGCGTGCGCCTTAAGCCACTCGGCCACCTCACCAAAATTTTTGCAAAACTATCAAAATTTTATTGCCTTGCTTTTCAAAGAATCTTAAATAAATTGATTGCGTTTTTGTTTGTTATTTCCGCAATTTCCTCCAAAGAAACACCTTTTACTTCCGCTAATTTTTGAGCTATATTTAGGATGTATTTACTCTCATTTCTTTTACCTCTAAATGGAGTTGGCGTCAAATAAGGAGAATCCGTTTCCAAGATAAGATGCTTCAAATCAATTTCCTTTATTGTTTTGTCCACTCCAGCATTTTTAAAAGTTAATACTCCACCAATTCCCAAATAAAAATTTCCTAAATCAGTAATTCTTTTGGCATCTCTAACATCTCCTGTAAAGCAGTGGAATACGCCACTTAAATTTTCATCATTTAATTTTTCCACTATTTCAATGGCTTCATTAAAAGATTCCCGAACATGAATTACAATTGGTAATTGGTGTTTTTTTGCCAATTTTATTTGATTTTCAAAGGCCTCTTTTTGAATATCCAAAGTAGTTTTGTCCCAATAAAGGTCCAAACCAATTTCGCCAACTGCAATAAATTTATTTTTTTCCAGCATCCCCTCCACATGCAAAAGCTCCTTTTCCAGACTTTCTTTTTTTACATCACAAGGATGCAAACCCATCATTGGGAAACAATTCTCAGGATATTTTCTGCACAATTCCATCATGGCCTTTGTAGTTGAGGAACTTATGTTTGGCAAAAACATTTTACTTACACCACTGGCAATCGCATTATTAATTACCGAATCGATATCTCCGCTAAATTGCTTTAAAAAAAGATGGGTGTGCGTATCAATAAATTTCATGGACGCAAAATTAGAATAAAATAATTAGTTTTACGCCCAGTGCAAAAACCATTAAAAATATTAGTAGTTCGTTTTTCTTCCATTGGCGATATTGTACTTACAACTCCTGTTGTTCGACTTTTGAAAAAACAGATAAATGCCGAGGTGAATTTTCTTACTTTTAGTAAGTACAAATGTATTTTAGTGAACAATCCTTACATTGACAAGATACATACAATTGATGAAAATATTAATGAGATTATTTCAGCACTAAAAAAGGAGAATTTTGATTTACTTATTGACTTGCATCATAATATTCGTACTCAAATACTAAAACAAAAGCTTGGAATAAAATCAAAAAGTTTTAGAAAATTAAACATTCAAAAATGGCTTTTGACTACTTTCAAAATTAACATTTTACCAAATATTCATATTGTTGATAGGTATTTAGAAACTGTTAAACATTTGGGAATTACAAATGATAATTTGGGTTTGGATTTTTTCCTAACCGATAAAGATAAGGTTGAAAATTTACCAAATGATTATGTTGTTTTTGCTGTTGGCGGAAAACATGAAACCAAAAAATTACCAACTAATAAAATAATTTCTATTTGTAATAAACTTAACCAAACAGTCATTCTAATTGGTGGAAAAGAAGATTTTGAAGCGGCCAAAAAAATTGTTGCTGTAACATCAAATACCCAAAACGCTTGTGGAAAATATAGTATTGGTCAATCTGCTTTTATTATCAAAAATGCAAAACATGTGATAACGCACGATACCGGAATGATGCATATTGCTGCCGCTTTCAAAAAGAAAATTTATTCTGTTTGGGGCAATACTATTCCTGCTTTTGGGATGACTCCTTATTTGGCAGATGTTAGTTCCAAAATAATTGAGGTTAAAAATTTATCGTGCAGACCGTGCACAAAAATTGGGTTCGACAAATGTCCAAAAGGGCACTTTGATTG
Organism: uncultured Flavobacteriales bacterium; assembly: GCA_950069165.1. Lineage (GTDB taxonomy): Bacteria > Bacteroidota > Bacteroidia > Flavobacteriales > BACL11 > DUAL01. The sequence goes on along the minus strand of CATMIT010000047.1, from coordinate 8,842 downwards.
CATGCAAAAAATAGATGTAAATTTATTTTTGAGTGAATAAAGCTTTCAGTTCAGTAGCATCATCTGCTTTTAGTTTCCCAGCTAATATTAATGATAATTGTCTTCTTCTAAGAGCACCATCAAAGCGTTTCTTTTCTAAGGAGGTTTCAGGAATTACTTCCGCAACCTTGGATGGCTTACCCTTAGTATCAACCGCTACAAAAGTATATATTGCCTCATTGCATTTTGTTTTCTCTCCCGACAGGGTGTCCTCAATCCACACATCAATAAATATTTCCATAGAGGAGGAAAAAGCACGAGAAATGTTGGCTTCCAAAGTAACAATGCTTCCTCTTGGAATAGGATGTTCGAACGACACATTATTCACAGATGCTGTAACGCAAGTTCGGTTGCAATGTCTGTGAGCGGTAATGGCTGCCGCAATATCCATCCAATGCAATAGCCGTCCTCCCATCAAATTATTCAAATTATTGGTATCGTTAGGAAGTACAATTTCGGTAAGGGTTGCTCTACTTTGTTTGGGTGTTTTAGCTTTCATTTTGTAAGCAGCCAAGCCGATTTATTTTCTTTTCTAATTTCGGCAAGTGCCAAAAGAGCATTTTCCCTATCTTGAAATGAATTATAAGAAACGCGCATCAAATTTCCACCCTTTACAATGGACGGCTTATAATTCAAATTACTTAGTTTGTAAAGTAATCTGTCCGCATTTTTCTTTTCAGCAAAAGCCCCAGCAATGATAAAATAGGTTTTTGATTGCTCAACTATTGGGATTGCAATTTTAACAGTTTCTTCTTTCACTTTTGTAATAGTAGGCGCTACAATTTCAATTACTACTTCTGGCTTAGTTTCAAGAGCAACAATCTCTGTTTTTGTAGAAGTGAAAGGATTTAAATTTGCCATTTGCGAGTACACCTTATTGATATTTTCCTCTTGTGTAATTCCAATTAGAGATAGACCAATAAGAGGAATAAGAACAGCTGCTGCCCTTCTGAGTGTTTTTCCGAAATCTTTTTGCCCGATTGATTTTAAAATCACCTCTTTATCTTGGCTGATAGTGCGTTCTACCTTTTTGGCTTTATGGTTGGCTTGCATGCCGAAAGACGCTAAATTGTAGTTGTAGCTTTTATCTTGCAAAAAAGAAATATTCCCTTCCCTTCCCTTTGTAAAAGTGCCCACATTTTGCAACTTAAAAGCACTTCTTTGTTCTAATTCACTTTGAATTTTTTTAACAAAATCCTCAATTAAGTCGGTAGTTTTAGAAAGTTCTATGCCTTCCATTCTGGCAATGTGAGTTGCCAAAAGCCCATCATTTTGCCTTAGGTTTTTGTTGAACAAAAACGCTTTACTTGGTGGATAAATGATTCCTGAAACAGGATGGATGTAAGCCGATTTTTTGTTTCCGACAAAACCGCCAAAGCCAGGAATGATTACACAATCGTGCAGATAAAGTAATTCGGAAATATAGTGTTCTATCGGTCGGTTCATTCTAACTGCTAAATTACTTAAAAAAATAATTAAAATTTCAAATTCTCAATATCTTTTGGAACATCCACTGACCTACTTTCCAATGTCGTTATTCCTACCTTTATTTTGTAGTTGTTATCCAGCCAACGCAATTGCTCCAACTTTTCGGAAAGCTCATTTTTAGTTGTCTCCAATTTACAAATCTCTTGCAAAACTTTTGTGCGATAGCCATAAATGCCAATGTGTTTGTAAAAGTTATTATACACAAACCATTTCTCAACATCAAAACTTTTGGGCTCTGGGATTGGAAATCGACTAAAATTTAACGCAAAATTATTTTCATCAAAAACTACTTTTACTGTGTTTTCATCCAACAGTTCATCTGCCGTTTTTATTTGTTTTGACAGGGTTGCAATGGCCGTACTTTCATCCAAAAAGCAGTTAGCTACTTGGGCTATTTGCTCAGGATTTATAAATGGCTCATCTCCTTGAATATTGATAACAACATCAAATTCATCTTCCAAATTTTGATACAAAGCATTGCATCTTTCTGTGCCAGAATTCTGCTCTCCAGTCATCTTCACTTTACCACCAAATTTCATCACTCTTTCAAAAATTCTATTATCATCAGTGGCTACAAATACAGATGAAAGCAATTCACATTTTTTGGCTTGCTCATACACTCTTTGTATCATGCTTTTTCCGTCAATATCTACAAGGGGCTTGCCAGGGAAACGGCTCGAATTGTAGCGAGCAGGAATAATGCCTAAAATTCTCATTTCTTAAATTTTCATTCTCAGTTGCATAGCAAATGTTCTTGGAGGCATCATGTTTGCTGGACGTGACATATATTCTCTGTTTAACAGATTGTTTATGATAAGCCCTAAGCGAATGTTATTATTAATTTGATAACCAGCTCTAATATCAATAATAAAGTCACCATTTTTAAATTTTTCTCTTGCATCATTAATACCTGGAATCCCATCAAATACTCCTGGGATTCCTTCATTAATTATATAGCTAGTAAATATTTTATCTATATTTCGCATAAAGTCATTATATCTAAAACTAGTCCCTAAAGATAGTTTCTTATATGCTATTTCTGCATCAATTTTAGCAATATGCCGATATCTATATTTTAACATTGTGCTGTCAGAGCTACTGTTGTTATATGTATATTCCTGTTCAGACTCACCAATTGCATATATTTTATCTGGCTCAAGTGAAATAGCATTTATGAAAGTATAACCTGCAAGAATATTAATGGTTACATTATTATTTATTTTTCCTTGTCCGCTAACACTAAACTCTACACCACTAATTTGAGTTTTTCCAACATTAACAGATTTAAACCCAAACCCATTATTCCCCCAATATCCAAATGTGAACTCCATCATATCATCATATCGCATTAAAAAAGCTGCCACATCCAAATAACCCATCCATTTCCCAATTTTTACTCCTTGCTTTATGCCTATTTCTGCACTCCATCCACTTTCAGCTTTAAGATCAGGATTTGGATATATTTCAAGCCCAGATTGATTGGTGGCGATAAACAATTCAGCCATTGAAGGAAAGCGATATCCTTGACCACATGAAGATCGAATATAAGTATGTTCTGCTATTTGATAATTCAAACCTGTTCTAAAAACTGGTTTGCCTGAAGAAAGATTATTAATTGTATCGCCATCCACTACATGATTTTTTTCAGAATCAATGCTAAAGTATTCATATCTAGCTCCTAATGAGATGTTTAATTTATTCCATTTTTTGTCTAATTGCGTATATAAAGAATGATTTTTTCTAGAATTTTTACCTTGGAACAAATCAGCATTAGCATAAACAATTTCGTTAGTGGTTCCGCTTGTAATACGGAGATTATATTTTTCCAAATTCTTTTGCCACTGGTAGTCAGTATAATAAATTTCTGATTCGTTATCTTGTCCGTTATCTTGCCCTTTAGTGCTATTATCATTTATTACTTTTAGGTAGCGTGTTCGTAAAGTATGCCTGCTATTTCCTTGCATATATGTTATGAAAGGATCAATATTATATGTTTCTCCATTCGTGGTTGTGATTTCATCAGCAAGAGGAATATAGGCTTCTTGCAAACTTTTCCAGATCATTACAGAACCACTACTTTGGAATAAGAAATTTCCATTAATACCATAGCTGAGGCCCTTTATTTTTCTGTCTTTATATTTTAATCCAAAATTGAATCTTTTTCTATCGGTAATCTCACCCATTCTGTAACCATCATCTTTAAAAATATTCCCACCTAATGTCAAATCTAGATTCTTTAATTTCATGGCCTGCAAAAACTCAACACCCTTAAATGCCCTTCTTTTATCTCCATTCCAATTTAACTCCTCTCTTTTAGGCTTATCAATAAGCCCAAAATGCATACTAACCTTTGTGTACCCAGGGAAAACTCTAGAGACTAATGAAGTTGTGTTTTTATCAATGTCTTTTTTGGTAGGGAAAGCAGTTCGGATATTGATTACCCCATTTAAGGCAGAAGACCCATAAAGTACTGATGAAGCCCCTTTTATTACTTCCACTTGATGTATGTTTTCGGTGGCAATCAACTTCCATTGTACTTGGCCAGCATCCCCCGAAATAAGTGGCATGTCATCCACCATTACTAGCACCCTTGATCCAGCACCATAGCTCCATCCACTTCCTCCTCTAATGTTGGCTTGGCCGTCCGTAATATTTACCCCAGGAATCTGGTCAATTGCCGTTTGTATATCGGTTGTATTTTTATTCTCGATAAGAGAAGGTCTTAACACTTCCATGGATACAGTAATTTCTTCTAAGTTTTGCTCAAATTTCCCAGCAGAAATCACCACTGTGCTTAATTGTTCGCTTGCCGAGTGTAGTTTAATATCAATTGCTTTCTGTTCTCCCTTTTTCAAAGTAATATCTTTTACAACATCTTTATAACCAATATATCGATAAGTAATTTGATGATTTCCTGCTTCCAATTTTAGAATGTATTTGCCAAAAATATCAGTAGCGGTTCCTTTCCCATCTTTTGTAATGATGTTTACCCCTATTAATTTTTCAGATGTAGTGTGGTCTAAAATTATACCGGAAATTGTTTGCGCATGACTTACTATAAACACAAAAAATGTTAGCAATAATAAAGTGTAGAATTTTCTCATATATTTACAAAAAAAGTTTCTGCAAGATAAAAAAAAACACAAAAAGGGAAATGAGTGACGAAAAAAGATTTCAAATAGCAGTATCTTTAATTCCTGGCGTAGGAGATGTGATAGGTAAAAAACTGATAGCCTATTGTGGGAGTGCGAAAGCGGTATTTGATGAAGGGGTAAAAGCACTTAATAAAATACCAGGAATAGGAAGTAAATTATCTAAAATAATTAAAGAATCGGATACTTTGTATAGGGCAGATCAGGAGTTGGAATTCATGGAAAAGCAAGGGGTGAAGATGGTGTTTTATGCCGATAAAGATTATCCTTTTAGGCTAAAACAATGTGATGATGGGCCACTTATCCTATATTATAAGGGAGAAAATAATTTTAATTCAGATAAAATTATTAGCATTGTTGGCACTCGCACTGCAAGTACAGAAGGCAAGCTGTTTTGCGATAAAATCGTAAGGCAGCTGGCAAAGTTCAATACCATTATTGTAAGCGGATTGGCTTACGGTATTGATATTTGTGCCCATAAAGCAGCACTAAAAAATGGATTGCCCACTTGGGCAGTTTTAGCACATGGCCATGATAGAATTTACCCTCAAACACACGAAAAGGTTGCTAATGAAATTCTTGGCAAGGGAGCTTTAGTTTCCGACTATATTAGTAAAACCGAACCTGAAAGGCAGAATTTTCCTTCCAGAAATAGAATTATAGCTGGTCTTTCGGATGCAACCATTGTAATTGAGAGCGCCAAAAAAGGAGGATCATTAATAACTGCAAATATTGCTAATTCTTATAACAGAGAAGTGTTTGCAATGCCAGGCAAACCCAAAGACGAGAAATCGGCTGGTTGTAATGCTTTAATTAAAACCCAAAGAGCAATATTGCTGGAAGGAGTTGATGATATTATACGCGAGCTGAACTGGGATATCCCAAACAAACAAAAGGATGTTTACCAGCAAGTATTAATCGAATTATCAGATGAAGAAAAACAAATAATGAATCTTTTTCCAGAGAGAGGACTGCATATTGATAGTATTGTTAGTTTAATAGATTGGTCCTCCTCAAAGGTAGCGCAAATGTTACTCCAGTTAGAGTTTAAAGGGGTAATTATCGTTTTGCCTGGAAAGGTGTATAAAAGGGTGTAATAATCATTATCTTATTTTTATTAAAAAAAACAACTACTTTATAAAAACTATTTACTTTTGCCCAAAATTTAGTAAACCAAAACCTTATTAAAAAAAGAAAAAATGGAACAGAAAATCCATGACTTTATGAGTGAAGTAGCCGCTAAAAATGTTGGCGAAACTGAATTCTTACAAGCAGTAGAGGAAGTAGCGGAAGTTATTATACCTTTTATGCAGGAAAATCCAAAGTACAATAACAAAATGTTATTGGAAAGAATGGTAGAGCCAGAAAGGGTGTTGATGTTCAGAGTTCCATGGCTAGACGATAATGGGCAAACTCAAATAAATAGAGGATACAGAATTCAATTCAATTCTGCAATTGGCCCTTATAAAGGGGGCTTACGCTTTCATCCATCTGTAAACTTATCTATCCTTAAATTTTTAGGATTCGAGCAAGTGTTTAAAAACTCATTAACCACACTTCCAATGGGAGGTGGTAAGGGTGGTTCCGATTTTAACCCAAAAGGAAAATCGGATAATGAAGTAATGAAGTTTTGTCAATCCTTTATGACAGAATTATGCAGGCATATCGGCCCTAATACGGACGTTCCAGCTGGGGATATTGGTGTTGGTGGTAGAGAGATCGGCTTTATGTTTGGGCAGTACAAAAGAATAAAAAATGAATTCACAGGTGTACTTACTGGTAAGGGAATGGCTTGGGGAGGTTCTTTAATTCGTCCAGAAGCGACAGGATATGGAAATGTATATTTTGCACAAAATATGTTGGCAGTTAAAGGAGATTCATTTAAGGGAAAAACGGTTACCATTTCGGGTTCTGGCAATGTGGCACAATACGCATGTGAAAAAGCAACAGAATTAGGAGCAAAAGTAGTTACTCTTTCTGATTCTTCTGGCTTTATTTATGATGCAAAGGGAATTGACGGGGAGAAATTAGCATTTGTGATGGAGCTGAAAAATGTAAAAAGAGGAAGAATTAAGGAATATGCTGAGAAATTTGAATGTGAATACAATGAAGGAGGAAGACCTTGGGGAGTGAAATGTGATATTGCATTGCCTTGTGCTACTCAAAACGAATTGAATGAGCAGGAAGCAAAAACATTGATAGCTAATGGTTGTAGTTGTGTTTCAGAAGGAGCAAATATGCCTTCTACTCCAGAAGCAATTGCACTGTTCCAAGAGGCAAAAATCTTATTTGCTCCTGGTAAAGCCTCTAATGCTGGTGGGGTAGCTACTTCAGGTTTGGAAATGAGCCAAAATTCACTGAGAATGAACTGGACAAGAGAAGAGGTGGATACCAAATTAAAGCAAATCATGAAGGATATTCATGCGTCTTGTATAGCATACGGAACAGAGGGTGAATATGTGGATTATGTAAAAGGAGCTAATATTGCAGGTTTTGTAAAAATTGCTGATGCTATGTTAGAGCAAGGACTAGTATAGATATTAGTATTTAGATTTTAGATAATAGATTAAAAGCCGAGCAAATGCTCGGTTTTTTTGTTTTTATGAATGGATTTGTTAATTGATCATTGATATTTATTAATTGTGCTATACCATTTTTTTTATTAAAATGAATTGAATCTGCCTTACCACTTAAATCAGACTTATAGATTTTCGCATTTTTAAAAGCCCTTATAATTCTATTCTCTTCATTGCCTGTCATTATAATGGTATCACTATGAATATATATTGAATCTTTTTGTTGATAAAAAGCAACTAATGCCTTTTTTGTTATATACATTGAATCAATCGATTTAAAAATCTCAGCATAATGACCTGTTGTTGTAGTTTTATTTATGGTATCTGTTATTTTAATATTATTTGTTGCTGCTGCATAATTTATTTTATTGTCAAAATAGATACTATCTGCTTTTATCTTAGAGTCATTAAAGTCAATCTGAGCATTTTTAATAAAATAGCCAATATCATTATTCGTATCATAAAAACCAATTTCACAATATATTTTAGTATCCTCAGTAAAGATATCAGTAGGCCCAAAGAAATATGCTAGCCCACTTTCTGTGAAGTAGTCTAATTTTTTTGAATAAATATCATGTTTAGGTGTTTTTAAATTTATATTTTCTCTAAAGCTATATTTTTTTAAATTCATAAAGTATCTTCCAATATCACTTACAATCGTATCAGATGGCTGTTTTATCAATTTACCATAGTTATTATAATATGCTTCTTGAATTTTTCTGTCAAAAAATAGAGATTCAGTATATAATGTTGATGTAGGTTCTTTAAAAATTACATTTCCTTTTGCATATGCGAGCTTACTATCTCCATTATATTCTAAATAATTACTCTTTAGATCAATAGTGTCTCCTTGTCTTAAAATGACATTTCCATATGCTTCAATAAAATTTTTATCTTCATAAAAAAATGCCTGATTACACCACATTTTAATTCCTTCATGTGTAATAACTACTTGGCCTAAATTATCCCTTGTTAAAACAGTTGCATTAGGAAATTTTTTATTGTCTTTATCAAAAAAACCTGCGGTTTCTATTTTTATATTAGTATTTTCTTGAGATAAGAGCCTATTATTTATGTTTAGACTCAGAAGAATAAGTATGTATAATTTATTATTCAAAACTATATTTAAACAATTATTGTTTGTAAACGATCAGGACCAACGGAAATGACAGTAATTGGAATATTTAAATCTTTTTCAATATATTCTTTAATTTCATTTAAAGAAACTTCAAAAAATTCTTTATTACCCTTAACTCTCAACTTTTTAAATTTTTTATGGCATTTTTTTTCTAATAGTTCAGCATTTTTAAATTTTTTATAATATTCAACTTTAAAAGGATGTAGCACTCCAGTACTAGATAGTTGTTCAGCTCTTTCTTCAGGCAAATCAAATGTCCAACCAATTTTATAAATATTCTGATAAGATTTGTTTGACATTACATATAGGTAAGCAAAGTCCTCAGATTTTCGTTGTTTTTTAAGTAAAGATCTTTTAACTAATTCAAATTTTCTCAGCATTCCTTCATTAAAATCTATAAATTCATTAGAATATTTTTCCATAGAATTTATATCTATTGGTTCTGTAAC
>CATMIT010000046.1 GCA_950069165.1 uncultured Flavobacteriales bacterium | reverse complement strand
GGGTTAGTTTTGAATTCTGGGAAATATTATTAAAACTATACCTTAAGCCCAATCCGGCAGTTTTTATATCCGAACTGAAAGAAGTATTCTCCACATCATTTTTTTCGTTCAACTTACCGTTTCCTATCAGAAATGTTAAATCTAAATTATCGGTCATATTCATTTTTGCGCCAAAATGATAACCTTGATTTCCCATTAAAAAGTTCTTTTTAGGTCCTACAATATCTCCTTTAAAAAGATAAGAGCCCGTACCAAAAGAAAGCATTGGTTGGAAAGGGGCTTTTACCTTATCATCAGGATATCCATCCTGAGCAAAAGAATTAATACTACTTAATACAAGGGTGGCTACAAAAAGCCTGAAAAGTAATTTTGTCATTATTAGTTTTTTTTACAGCCGTAAAAATACTAAAAAAATCAGAAAGGAATTAGATATTCTAAAAATTAGGTTTTAAAGTGTATCTATTATAGAACTCATCTATAATCGCTACTGCCTGTTTTGGACTATTAACAATGTTAATTAAATGCAAATCTTTCGGACTGATATTTTTCTCTTTGCTTAGCATGGTTTCCTTGATCCAACCTATTAGCCCTTCCCAATAAGTTTTGCCCACTAGTACAATTGGAAATTTGCCAATTTTCCCAGTTTGTATAAGTGTAATTGCTTCAAATAATTCGTCTAAAGTGCCAACTCCACCCGGTAATACGATAAATCCTTGTGCATATTTTACAAACATTACTTTTCTAACAAAGAAATAATCAAAGTTGATGAGTTTATCAGCATCAATATAAGGGTTAGCAGATTGCTCAAATGGTAATTCAATATTCAATCCAACCGATTTTCCAGCACCTCTTTTTGCTCCTTTATTTGCCGCTTCCATAATTCCAGGGCCTCCTCCAGTAATTACACCATAACCCGCTTGGGTTAATAAAAATGCAATTTCTTCTGCTTGTTTATAATATTCATTATCTGGTTTTGTTCTAGCTGAACCAAACACAGAAACACAAGGCCCTATTTTTGACATGGTATCAAACCCTTCCACAAACTCCGACATGATTTTAAATATTTGCCATGAATCGGATGTTTTTATTGCATTCCAATTTTTTTCTTTAAATGCCCTTCTAATCTTTTTTTCTTGTTTATTCATATTCTTAATTAATATGTCACAAATATAATGATTTTATACCAATTCTCTTTTCAAATATTCTCCTGTAAAACTCTTCTTGCATTTTACGATTTCTTCTGGTGTTCCGTTACAAATAATCTCGCCTCCTTTTGCGCCTCCTTCTGGCCCCATATCAATGATATAATCTGCCGCTTTTATCACATCCATATTGTGTTCAATAATTAATACCGTATTCCCTTTATTTACCAATTTCTGAATTACATCCAAAAAAACTTTTACATCATGGAAATGCAAGCCAGTAGTTGGTTCGTCTAAAATATAAAAGGTTTTTCCTGTATTTTTTTTTGAAAGCTCTGCCCCCAATTTTATCCTTTGTGCTTCCCCACCAGAAAGTGTTGTGGAGGATTGCCCCAAAGCAATATAGCCCAAACCCACATCTTGAAGTGTTTTTATTTTTCGGTAAATAGCTGGAATGGATTTGAAAAATTCTACCGATTGGTTAATGGTCATACTTAATACATCCGCAATCGATTTTCCTTTGTATCTAATTTCCAAAGTTTCCCGATTATACCGCTTTCCATTACAAAGCTCACAATGCACCAATACATCAGGTAAGAAATTCATTTCAATGGTTTTTAATCCTGCCCCTTCACAATTTTCGCATCTTCCGCCTTTTACATTAAAGGAGTATCGCCCTACTTTATACCCTCTTATTTTTGATTCCGGCATATTGGCATATAAGTTCCTGATATGGGAAAATACGCCTGTATAAGTTGCTGGGTTTGACCTTGGCGTTCTGCCAATTGGAGACTGGTCCACCTCAATCACTTTGTCAATATTTTCTACCCCTTTTATTTTATCGTATGGCAAAGGTTTTTTTACTCCTCTATAAAAATATTTATTGAGAATGGGATAAAGTGTTTCGTTAATAAGGGTAGATTTTCCACTTCCTGAAACACCAGTAACGCAAGCAAAAACACCTAATGGGATTTTTAAATCTACCGATTTCAAGTTATGCCCTTTTGCCCCAAATAATTGTAAAGTTTTTCCATTTTCCTTTCTCCTTTTTGGAACTTCTATTTTTAGTTGTTTGTTTAAGTATTTTGCAGTCAGATTTTTGTTTTTCAGAATTTGTTTTAGGTTCCCTTTTGCAACAATTTCACCTCCATGGTTTCCTGCCTCCGGACCTAAATCTACAATAAAATCAGAAGATTCAATCATGTCCCTATCGTGTTCCACAACAATTATTGAATTACCAATATCACGTAAGTTTTTTAAGGAATTAATTAGTTTTTGGTTGTCCTTTTGATGCAACCCAATACTTGGCTCATCTAAAATATAAAGCACATTAGTTAGTTGTGCCCCTATTTGAGTAGCCAAACGAATTCGTTGGGCTTCCCCACCGGAAAGTGATTTTGAACTTCTATTTAATGAAAGATAGGAAAGACCAACATCCAAAATAAATTGCACCCTTTTCTTTAATTCCTTAATGATGTGTTTAGCAATAATCTTTTGATTATTATTTAGTTGCTGCTCAATAATATCAAGCCAAATGGAAAAAGCAGAAATATCCATAGCGGTAAGTTGATGAATACTATATTCGCCCACCTTATAATGCATGGATTCTTTGTTTAAGCGACTCCCCTCACAGTTATCGCAAATAAAGTCTGTCATATAATTACTCGCCCATCTTTCAATCGATTTTACATAACTGAGCTTTGCTTGCTCTTTTATAAAATTAAAGATGCCATCAAAATGTAATTTGTATATTTTTGATACACCAATGCTTTTTAATTTTACAGAAAAAGTGCCCGTTTCTCCATAAAAAATAGCATGCATACCAGCTTTACTAATTTTTGACATAGGTGTACTTAATGTAAAATTGTATTTTTTACCAATTACTTCCAATTGCTTTGTTATCCAATCTGATTTTCGGTTAGCTATTGGCGCAATTGCCCCTTGATTGATGCTTTTTCTTTTCTCTGGAATTACCTTCAGTTCATCTACTTCTTTTAAGATTCCTATTCCGTTACAATGCTTACAAGCCCCTTTTGGAGAATTAAATGAAAAAGAATTGGGTTCAGGGGTTTTGTATGCTATTCCAGTTGTAGGGCACATCAAGTCTCTACTGAAATATCGTGGAGAGTTTGTCTGCTTTTCCAGAACCATCATCACGCCATCTCCGTCTTTTAGTGCTTGCATTAAAGATGTTAGAATTCTTTTCTTATTATCCTTATTTACTTTTAATCGGTCAATTACAATTTCAATATCATGGGTTTTATAGCGTTTTAATTTTAGCCCAGGAGTTATTTCAATCATCTGCTCATCTACCCTAACTCTGATAAATCCTTTTCTTAGAATTTGTGCAAAAAGCTCCCTATAATGTCCTTTCCTGGCTTTTACAATTGGGGCTAAAATACTGATGGATTTTCCTTTAAATTCTTTTAAGATGAGTTGCAAGATTTGTTTATCCGTGTATTTTACCATTTTCTCGCCTGTTTTGTAGGAATAGGCAATTCCCACACGAGCATAAAGCAAGCGTAAATAATCGTAAATTTCAGTAATAGTACCAACTGTCGATCTCGGGTTTTTATTGGTAGTTTTTTGTTCGATTGATACTACAGGACTAAGGCCAGTTATCTTATCTACATCAGGGCGTTCCATATTGCCCAAAAACTGACGTGCATAGGCACTGAAAGTCTCTAGATATCTCCTTTGTCCTTCCGCATGAATGGTATCGAAAGCCAAAGAGGATTTTCCACTACCACTAAGCCCAGTAAAAACAACCAATTTGTTTCGGGGAATTTGAATGTCAATATTTTTTAAATTATGAACCCTAGCGCCATAAATACTGATAAACTCTTGCTTAGCCATTTTTTAATCCTCCTTGTTTTCAGGGACAATAAAATCATCAAAAACCAAAAGTGAAGAATCTGTTGGAATTTTTAAGATGTATTTTCTTCTAGATTTATCGGGTAAAGAGGATGTTCTCAGCCAAGGATTAAATTGTTTGAGCAATTTGTAATTTATACCATGAGAATTTGCAAAATCATTTAAATCATCAATGGTAGAATTTACCTCTACTACTTTATATTTTGGCATGGTATACATATCTTTTTCTCGGTAATTAAAACCATATTTTCTGGCATTTTCTAAGATTTCCTTTACCGCAATAATTCTAAAAATATATCTTAAAGTTTCCCTGTTCAGGTGAAGATTGTAATAATTATTTGATTGTTGAGCCTCCACCCTTTTTCTAAGACCGTTCATCCCCATATTATAAGATGCTGCTGCCATGGTCCAGCTTCCGAACTTATCATATGCTTCTTGTAAATATTTACAGGCCACTTTGGTTGATTTCTCCAAATTATATCGCTCATCAATTGCTGAGTTAACTTCTAGGCCATACTCTCTAGCAGTCCCTTTTAGAATTTGCCAAAAACCTGCTGCTCCTGATGGAGAAACTACATTTTCTAAACCACTTTCTATTACAGCTAAATACTTAAAATCGTTTGGAATATTATTAGCTTTCAAGATTGGCTCAATTATTGGAAAAAATTTGTTTACCCTTTTCAAATACAACATTGTATTGGACTGCCAATAAGTATTTTTCAGTAATTCTTTATCCATTCTTTCCCAAATATCTTCTGATTTTAGATTTACTTTTTCGCCACAAAAATCAAGATTAGAAGGTTTATTTATAGCAAAAATATTGTACTTCTCATTAAATTGCTTTTGATTTAGTTTGTCTTCAGACAATTTTTTGCTAGGAAAAGAAAATAAAATAAAAAAGAAAGACAAAATGGCAAGAAAACAGACAAGAGAATTAGGTTTTTTCATGCTTTAAAATTCGTTTTTAACTCAGAAAACAAGAGAGCTTCTTGGTCTTTATTGGAGACAATAGGACTGTTCAATCCCCAATCGACATTTAGATCTTTATCATTCCAAACTATAGCCCCTTCCGCCTGTTTATTATAAACTCCTGTACATTTGTAAGTAAAAATAGTATCCTCTTCTAAATTAAGAAAACCGTGTGCAAAACCAGGAGGAATCCAAAAAGATGTTTTGTTTTTACCACTTAAAATTATGGAAAAATGCTTCCCAAAAGTAGAGGAGTTTTTTCTGATATCCACTGCAACATCTAATACAGATCCACTAATAACCCTAACCAATTTACCTTGGGCAAAAGGAGGGTTTTGAAAATGCAAGCCCCTTAAAACTCCTTTTGCTGAAAGGGATTGATTATCCTGCACAAAATTTAGGTCCAATCCTTCCTTTTCAAAAGCCGATTTACTCCAACTTTCAAAAAAATAACCTCTATCATCTACAAAGATTTTTGGCTTAATTACTAGAAGTCCTTGAAGGGGTGTTTTTATTATTTCCATATTTGTTTTTAGAAGTTCGCCAATATACAAATAAAGCAATATCAAAACAATTTACAAAATGTAAAAGTTTATATTTGCAAAAAAAAAATATGCATAAATTTAATCTAATTATTTTAATAGCTGCAATTGCGCTAAGTGCCTGCAATCCGAATGATGCTTTTACCCAAAAATTGGAAACTGAACTTGATAGTGTAAGTTATAGTTTAGGCGCTTTTAATGCTCTGCAACTTCAAGGGCAAGGGCTTGAGCAATTAAATGCAGATGTTTTAAGTATGGGAATCAAACACATTTTTAACAAGGATTCTTTACTTATTTCTGAAGTAGAATCTCAAAAAATATTGGAAAACTATTTTAAAAAATTACAAGAAAAACTAGAAGCTGAAAAACTAAGATTGAAAGATTCAATACTGGCGGTAGCACAAATTTGGCTAGAGGGAAAAGAGGTAAATGAAGAAGTAATAACAACTTCAAGCGGACTACAATATGAGGTTTTGGTGAAAGGAAAAGGAAAAATAAACCCAACTGCTGAGAATCAAGTTACAGTGCATTATCACGGAAGTTTAAATGACTCTACAGTTTTTGATAGCTCAATTGAAAGAGGATCACCTGTTTCGTTTCCCTTAAATGGCGTAATACCTGGCTGGGTAGAAGCACTTCAACTCATGAAAGTAGGGGATAAATGGAAATTAACTATTCCGAGTTCATTAGCTTATGCTGAAAGAGGAATGCCTCAAGCTGGTATACCACCTAATGCCAATTTAATTTTTATTGTTGAATTAATAAGTATTCAATAAAAGGCAATTTTTCTACAATGTTTTATTTATACATTCGCAGCATGAAAAAGCTTGGAACTTGTATTATCTGCATTTTAGTTTACTTTTTAGGATTCTCCCAAGTAATTATTTTAGATAGCCTTGCCGAAAATGGGGGGTATAGTTATAAATCGCAACCAATAGGAGCTGGTCCATTTTCTGGAGTTTTGTATTCTCATGGGGGTTTAGGTAATGCAGTTGGGGGTAATTTGAGAGGCACTTGTATTGCTTTAGCACAAAACGTATATATGGGTTGGTGTAATAAAAGAACAACTGATATTCCTATGGCGCCAGCTACTGATAATAATACACTTACAAATACCCTTTTAAATGCTTCATTGATTGATGATTCTCTACTTATTTTAGTTGCTGAAAATGATACTTTACAGAATGACCATGTACAATTGGCAATGGATGTAAAAAATGCTTTGGATACCATTACTGGCGTAAGGCATATTGAATACGATCCTTATGATGAGGATGGAAATGGAGTGGTAAATAGCTTAGATGATGGGCATATGTTGTTTGACAAAGTGCAATCGCCTTATTGGGATGATTTAATAGATTTTCTGGATAATAACTTGAAAAACTCTACTTCTAACATTAATAATACACAATCTGAAACTAAAAAAAAATTGATTAAAATAGTAGATTTGCTTGGAAGACAAACCAACAATAAAAACAATACTTTATTGTTTTACATTTTTGAGAATGGAACAATAGAGAAAAAAATAACATTAGAATGAAAAAAACAATAGTAGCGCTTTTATGCCTTTGCTTTATTCTTGCCTCTTGCACTACATCCAAAATCTATATCACTTTCTGATATCTTTATCTAAATAGTTCGAAATAAGGACCGTTAGGCTCCACCAATTAAAAATCCTGGCAATATTGCTGATATTTTCTTTACATTAGCAACATGAAAAAACTACTAATAATTTTACTTTGCTTACCGATATTTATACAAGCACAAAGCTGGAAAGACCTTAAAAAAGCAGCTGAAAAAGTAAATAAAGAATTAATAAATAAAATTCCTTTTTCAGAAGAAGAAGCTGCTAATGCTTTAAAAGAAACCCTTGATAAAGGAATAAAAAAAGGAGTAAGTGTTCTCTCGATAAAAGATGGGTATTTTGCAAATCCTAAAGTAAAAATTACCTTTCCAAAAAATGCTACCAAAGTTGCTGATAAACTAAAACAATTGGGAATGCAAAAGCAAGTGGATGAAGTAGTACTAAGCATCAACAGGGCAGCAGAAGATGCAGCTATATCGGCAAAGCTAATTTTTGCGAATGCTATTAAAAAAATGAGTATTAAGGATGCTATTGGCATTGTAAAAGGAAATAAAACTGCCGGAACAGATTACTTAAATAGAAATACAAATTCAGCAGTTGTAAATGCTTTCAAGCCAATTATTAAATCTTCTTTGGACAAAGTAAATGCAACAAAGCATTGGGAAAACATAATGACTACTTATAACAAAATCCCATTTGTAGAAAAAGTAAATCCTGAATTGGAAACTTATGTAACAGAAAAAGCGATAAGCGGATTATTTTTTATGCTTGCACAACAAGAAATTGCCATAAGAGAAAATCCGAAAGAAAGAACCTCAGCCCTACTTAAAAAAGTGTTTGGCAACTAACTTTCTTGCAAAAATTCAACTAATTTTCTTGTAGCAATTCCTCTGTGACTAATTACTCCTTTTTCTGACTTTGACATTTGTGCAAAAGTTTGATCAAATCCAGAAGGCCTGAAAATAGGATCGTATCCAAAACCTTTTTCACCAATTTTTTCATTTGTAATTTCTCCTTTACATTCTCCTTCAAATAATGATTTTTTTCCATCTATGATTAGTGCAATTACTGTGCGGAATTTTGCTTTTCTATTATTTTTTCCCTCTAACTTTTGAAGGACTTTTTGCATATTATACTCTGGATTGCAATCATCACCTGCATAGCGGGCTGAATAAACACCCGGCTCATTATTTAAGACTTCAATCTCCAAGCCAGTATCATCCGCAAAGCAATTGTAGCTATAATTTGTAAACACAAATTCTGCTTTTTGAACAGCATTTCCTTCTAGTGTATTTTGTGTTTCTGGAAGCTCATCATTACAATTAATCTCTTTCAAACTCAAAATTTGAATTTCACAGGGGATCAAATCCTTGATTTCAGCTATTTTGTTGGGATTGTTGGTAGCAAAAACAATTTTCATACGGCATAAAATTTTAGGCCGAAAATAGAGTTTTATTAGATATCTACTTCAATTTGACTAAGCATTTTTAAATAAAGGCGTAAATTTGTATTCTTTAATTTTAGTAATGAAAAATCTTTTAATCTATATTTTTACTTTTTGGAGTTTTTTCGCCTTTTCGCAGGAAGGAAGAAACTGTGGAACCCAAAATAGATTAGATTTTTTCAAGACACATCATCCTGAAAGTATCATAAAGCAATCTGATTTAGAACTTCAAATACAAAAATGGATAAAAGATAATGCTAGTGCAAAATCATCTGCCATTACCATTCCGGTGGTGGTGCATGTAGTTTACAAAAACAATGCCGAGAATATTTCTGATGCTCAAATCCAAACTCAAATTGATGTGCTTAATGAAGATTTTAGAAGATTAAATCAAGATGCAAGCAGTACGCCTTTCGGTTTTTTGCCCTTTGCTGCTGATATGCAAATTGAGTTTTGTTTGGCAAAAAGGTATTTAGGAGTTCCGACCAATGGCATAGTCCGAAAACAAACTAATCTTCCTGAAATCCCTTTGTATAGCGATAGTATTTTCTTTACCCAAATGGGAGGAAGTAGCGCTTGGAACACCAATAGATATTTGAATATTTGGGTGTGTGATATTGCCGGAAATGTGATGGGCTGGGCACAATTTCCATCTGGTGGAAACAGCCAAACAGATGGCATTGTCATTGATTATGAAAGATTTGGCACAATAGGAACGGTAAGCCAACCTTATCATAAAGGAAGAACTACAACCCATGAAGTAGGGCATTGGCTGAGTTTATTTCATGTTTGGGGCGACAATAGTTGTGGGGATGATTTCGTTTCGGATACACCAGAACAAGAACAAGCAAATTATGGTTGTAAAATCCATCCTCAAACATCTTGCACAAATAGTGGAGATATGTTTATGAATTTTATGGACTATTCTGATGATGCTTGTATGAATATTTTTACCCAAGGACAAAAAACAAGAGCCATGGCTGCTATCAATACTTATCGATTTGGCTTGATTTCTTCATTGGGTTGTCAGCCATTTACTATTCCAAATGCAGATGCTGGAATAATAGCAATAATTAATCCAAATACGCAATTGGTAGAATGTGCAAGCCCTGTTTATCCAAAAGTAGTGATTAAGAATTATAGCACGGACACCCTTTTTGTGGCAACAATAAAATATTCTGTTGATGGTGGAAGTGAGCAATTTCAAGTATGGAATGGAACACTTGCCCAAAATGAAACGGATACTATTTTATTGGCTGGAATTCCTGCAAGTGGAACTTCTCACAGCTTTTTTGTTTCTACTATTAATCCTAATAATTCGACAGATATCAATACGCAAAATGATTCGCAAACAACAGCTTTTTCTACACAATATGGCAACAAAATCAATCTGAAATTAGTTACAGACAATTATGGATTGGAAACTTCTTGGAAATTATATGATGCTGGGTTTAATTTAATAGATGAGGAAGATTCTCTTGCCAGCAATACTCTTTATCAGTACGGCTTTTGCCTAGAAGATGGCTGTTATAATTTTATAATTTCAGATACTTATGGAGATGGCTTTTGTTGCAATTATGGAAACGGATTTTTTACTATTAAAAAAGAGGAGGATAATAGCATTTTAGCAAGTAGTTCTACTTTTACTTTTTCTGATACCTCTCATTTTTGCATAAATGCATTATTCACTAGTCAAATCACAGAAAATATATTAGAAATATTCCCGAACCCTACAAATGGAATATTTTATGTAATTTATCCTAAATACTCGAAAAATATTTCTAATTATGCAAAAATTTTCAACCCACTTGGTCAATTGATTCTGAAAAAGAAATTGGGGCAGACAACAGAAATTGACTTAAGTGATCAGGAAAATGGGCTCTATTATTTGAACATTACAACTAAGAACTATCGTATAACTAAAAAATTAATCATTCAAAACTAATATGAAAACAACAAAACTATTACTAGGTTTAATGCTGATTGTATTTTTAGCCAAAGCACAAGAAAACCCTAAGAAATGTGGAACCACTCCGCTTATGGAGTATGAAATGAAAACAAATCCTCAGTATAAAAATATAGTTGAAAATTATTTTAATGGATTTGAAGAATGGTTAAAAAATAATTCAAATTCTAAAAATCCAATTATCACCATTCCGGTTGTGGTGCATGTGGTACATAAGCAATCTCATAATTTAGGAATAGGAAGCAATATACCACAAATCCAAATTGATGATGCAATAAGAATACTAAATGAAGATTACAGAAAAATGAATCCTGAATTTCCCAATCCGCCTAGAAATACTTTTACAAGTTATGCTGGTGATACCCAATTAGAATTCTGCTTGGCAACCACTGATGAAAACGGAAATGCTACTACGGGAGTAACCAGAACTTCAACTACAAAAACAAGCTTTGATGCAGATGACAACACAGATTCTAATGCTATGAAAAGAGATGCTACTGGAGGAAAAGATGGATGGAATCCGTTAAAATATTTGAATATCTGGGTTTGTAATTTAACGAACTCACAAGGAGGACAAACCCTTGGTTATGCCTATTTACCAGGATTACAATCGCAATCATGGACAGCATGGAAAGATGGCTTAGTGGTAGATTATGCCTATTTTGGAACTGTAGGAAATGCTGCATCTACTTCTCAAAATGATGGCAGAACACCAACCCATGAAATAGGCCATTATTTAGGCCTCAAACATACTTTTTGCGAGCAAACAGATGCACAGGGAAATACGATTTGTTGCGATAATGATAACTCTTCTGCTGGAGGATATGTGGATGATACTCCTGCACAAAAAGATATTTATTGGGGAAGTGTGAATTCCAGCACAAATAACAACACCTGTAATGACACGCAATTTTCCAATGCCTTTACTGCCAATGTATTGGATATGGATGAAAATTATATGTCCTATGCTTTTACTACTTGGATGTTTTCATATAAGCAAATAAATGTCATGGA
>CATMIT010000045.1 GCA_950069165.1 uncultured Flavobacteriales bacterium | reverse complement strand
AATACAGAGGACATTTTATCTCCATATTTAGCATCAAATCCTCCTGCCGAAAATAAAATACTCCCTACCAAATCAGGATTGATAAAACTAAGCCCTTCTTGCTGGCCCGATCGAACCAAAAAAGGACGATATACTTCTATGCCATTTACATATACCAAGTTTTCATCAAAATTCCCTCCTCTTACAGAATATTGTGAGCTCAATTCATTGGCTGAACTCACCCCGGGAAGTGTTTTTAGTAGCGCCTCCACACCTCCAATTGAACTTGGAATAATGGCGGCATGTTTTGGTTTTATTCTAGTTAAGGTTTTTTTTCTGCTTTGCTTGTCCTGAATTATTATTTCCTCTTTAATAAAACTTTGCTTTATCATTTGTTGGTTCAGTACATAATCTTGCCCCATTTTCAGCATTGGGATTCTGATTTTTATCGGCTGATAACCAATAAAAGTAAAGCTAATTACAAAGGATCGGTTTGCTTTTAAATGGAGTTGATATTCTCCTTTTTCATTGGTGCTACTGCCCATTTGTTTTCCAATTACAGAAACATTTACCGCTTCAATTGGTGCATTGTTTTTATCGGTTACAATGCCTTTCAATGTTTGGGCTAACATTAAATTTGGGATAAAGAAAATAAGTATGAAAATTCGTTTTAGCATTTGGGCTGCAAATTTAATCTTTTCGTTTGAAGTCGCCATTTCTCCATGCTTGAATAAATTTAGCCCAAGCAAAAGGATTTAAGATAGGGATAATAGTAGGATTTCCCATCATGATGTATTGTTGCTGCTCCATATCATTCATAAAGTGCTTGAAATTTTCTTTTCCATCATTGGGCATTTGGGCAATCATAATATCTACAAAAGCATTATCGATATTCTTTTTTGCCCTTGCAATTGCATCATCTGGAATATCAGCCGTTAAAAATGCTTGCTTGAATTGGTCCCTGCTTGGCCAAGGATATACATTTGTTTCTTTTAGCATTATGGTGTCGGTTTCTAATTTTTGCACCACTGTTATAAAGTTCTCTTTCGTTTGTTTAGGTACAATATAAGTTTCCTTTTTAAAGCCCAAACATGAAAAAACTATGGTGTCCCCTTTGCTAGCTACAAGAGAAAAATAACCATAAAAATCACTTATGGTCCCTTTACTCGTATTTTTAATCATCACATGAGCAAAAGGGATGGTAAGCAAACTATCGGTGGAAACAAGTATGCCTGTAAGTTGTATGCTTTTATCTTGTGCTATCGCCGAAAAGCAAATTGTAAAAAGTAAAATTATCAGTAATTTCTTCATAATAAAAAGCAACCAAAAATAAATTAAATTTTGGCTGCTACATCTAAAACACAGAAACTTCTTTTATATTGTTATTAATTCTGATATTTTTGTTTGGATTAAAATTAAATGATACCATGAAAAAGATACTATTTGTTTGCACAGGTAATTCCTGCCGTTCGCAAATGGCAGAGGCCTGGATGAGAAAATTTGTTGGCGATAAAGCGCAAGTGTTTAGTGCAGGAACGCATCCTGAAAAAGTAAATACTAATGCGATAATTGTAATGGCAAAGAAAGGAGTAGATATTTCCAAAAATAAATCTAATCATGTAAGTGAGTATATGGAGATCGATTTTGATTATATTATTACCGTTTGCGATAATGCTAAAGAAAATTGCCCAATCTTTCCAAATGCAAAACATGTTATTCATAAAAGTTTTCCTGATCCTGCAAAAGCAAAAGAAACTGAAAAAGAAATATTACACACTTATGCAAATGTGCGAGATTCTCTAAAAGAGTTTGTATTGGATTTTGTGGAAAAGGAATTTGATATATATGTAAAAAAAGAGCCCACTATTTAAATCCATATAAGAATCGATTAGTATTTTGGTAAAAAACTAACGGACAAAGTCCGCTTTGTAAATAGTAGAATTCCCTATTTTATCACTTACTTCTAACTTAAAAGTATGTTTTCCTTTTTCTAAATCTTGCTGAATAATATAAGTTAACAATTTTCTTTTATAATCATATTCCATCAGAACCCATTTTCCATCAATCTCAGCCCTAAATGTTTTAATTCCACTTTCTTTATCATCAATGTTACACTTAATAGTTTGTGCTAATGAGATGTTTTTTCCTGGATAAATATTCACCCCTTTAATATTAGGATTGATGGTGTCGGCAACAATACAGAAATCGCCAAACTCTCGCACTTTGGCAGAAAACATTCCGTTCCGCCAACCACCTCCCATATACCAAAAATGATTGTTTTTATCTACTTTTGCAATGTAAACTTTGTTTTTTAGTTTTTCTGGAATGGATGCTTTAAGTGAAATGACAAAGCTTTTGTGTGAGGGGATATTGTCGTTATGTACATGCTGCACTTTCCCATAAACCCCTTGCATAGAATCTAATTCTAAATACTGAAAATCTAAATCTTCATATAAAGTATAGCTTTCCATGTGTAGCTGGAAGTTTTTTTCCTTAAAAAGATTTGGCTTCATATAACTAAAATGTTGAGAAAAAGGGGTAAAAGTCATGCTGTTTTCGTTCTTAATATTAGTAGTTGTACTTTTTACTTTAAAAAATACAATGCTATTATTTTTATAAATGTCAGTTACTTCAAACTGTATTAAATGAGTGGTATCATCTTTAAAATTAAACACTCCTTTTTTGAGCATTTCTTTATAAACAGAAAGGCGATTATTTGGTAATTTGTAACATCTGTGAAATTTCTTTTTGTTTATCTTTTTCTCTTTATAATCGATATGCGCATTGATATATCTGCTTTCTGCAAAATTGAATTCATCCATTTGGAAATGATAAATTAAATGACTATCCACTCTAAGTTTAATGGAATAAACCCCATTTTTATTATAAGCCCCATTTAGTTTGTCAAACGTAGAAATACTGAAAGCAACTTTTCCTTTTACGATAGGTGTTGCCCCATTTAAAGTGTATTGCTCTCCGCTTTTTTTAAGAGCATAACTTTTTTCTATTTCTTTCCCATCAAGCATTCCGTCAATTGGGTAAATTTTTATTTTACTAATTGTTGGCTTTATATTATCTGTAATATCAAAATTAAATTGAAGCGGATTTATTGGATGTTCTGATTTTGTATTTCGAATTTCAAAATGTAAATGTGCCCCAGCACTTCCACCCGTATTTCCTGAAAGTGCAATAATATCCCCTTTTTTAATTTGAAACCTATCCTTTAGTGGGAAAAGTTGAATTTCAAAACTCTCTTTTTTGTATTGATTTTCGATTACATAATCATCTATTTCTTTATTGAATATTTTCAAATGCGCATAAACAGAAGTATTCCCATCTGCATGGGTAATATAAAGTGCCTTTCCATATCCCCAAGTAGAAACCTTAATTCTGGATACATATCCATCAGCAATTGCATACACCTTTTGCCCCTGAACCCCCTCTGTTTTTATATCAATTCCTGAATGAAAATGATTACTTCTCAACTCCCCAAAAGTCCCAGATAAAAGCATCTTAAAATCGACTGGGGCATGGTAATCTTGTCCGAAAATTGACAAACCAATTATGCTAAAAGAGATAAAAAAAAGAATATTTTTTAAATTCATCACTACCTTAAAAATTGTGTTTTGTATAAAAGATGACAAATATAACATCAAAATAGCACAGAAAGTATAAAGAAAAACTTAAATTTGTAACAATAATTTTAAACAGCAAAATGAAAGCTATTGTTGATGGTTTGGAGGTGAAGATAAAGAAGTTAATATCTTTGTATGAAAAAGAGAAACAAGAGAGAGAATTGGCCGTAAATGAAAACGATAAACTTAAAGAGGAACTAGACGAAAAGCAAAAAGTCGTTAAAAGTTTAGAAGAAAAAATTAAAATAATAAAAATATCAAAGTTAGTTTCGTTCTCTGATGAAGACAATAAAAAAACGAAACAGAAGATAAATGAATATGTGCGGGAGATTGATAAATGTATTGGATTGTTAAATAAATAAAAAGCAGTTTTTTGATGAGTAAATTATCAATAAAGATAAATATTGCAGGCAGGATTTACCCTATGAAGATTGAAAGGAGCGGAGAAGAAGGGATTAGAAAATCGGTAAAAACTATTGAGGAAAGATTAAAGTTTTACCAGCAGAATTATGCAATAAAAGACAAACAGGATTTGTTAGCCATGTGTCTTATTGAGTTTGCTGCAAAGTATGAAACTGTTAAAGATAAAACGGTATTGGAAGATGACGGCATGGAGGATCAATTAAAAATGCTTGATACCCTTTTAGCAGAAAACATTTAAGTTCTTTTACATAAAATAAATTACCCGCATTAATTAAAACTGTTAAACTCAACAGATAAAATATTGGAGTTTGACTTGTTTGGTTCAGAGTAGGCCTCAACCGATTTTGGTTTCTCATTTTTGAGAACAGTGGACATTCGATACCAGATGGCGACTCCACCCGTGTTAAAATGGAGTTTAACAAATAGTTGGTGTGGGTTTTTTATTAATATAAACTGAAAAACAATGGAATATATAATAGCAATAGGAGCTCTTTTAGTTGGTAGCGGATTATCCTATTTTGTGTTTAATACTATGGCAAAAAACAAGGGGAATACCATAATAAATGAGGCAAAAAAAGAAGCCGAACAAATAAAAAAAGAAAAACTTTTGCAAGCTAAAGAAAAGTTTTTAGAGTTAAAATCCGAACATGAAAAGAGTATAAATAATAAGAATAATGAAATTGCAAAGGCTGAGAATAGAATAAAGGATAAGGAGAATAGCCTCTCTCAAAAACTTGGAGAAACAAACAAAAAAGACAAAGAATTAGAGCAGCAAAAAACGGATTTAGCACAACAAAAAGAATCCCTTCAAAAAAGACAAGAGGAGCTTGCTAAATCACACAAAAAACAAGTAGAGCAATTAGAAGTCATTTCAAAACTTTCGGCTGAAGAAGCTAAAGAGCAATTGGTGGAAGCTCTAAAAGATGAAGCTAAAACAAAAGCGCTATCCATTATTCAGGAAACTATTGAGGAAGCAAAACTAACAGCTAATCAGGAAGCAAAAAAAATTGTAATTCAAACCATTCAAAGAACCGCAACAGAACAAGCCATTGAAAATGCTGTTTCGGTTTTTAATATTGAAAGTGACGATATTAAAGGAAGAATAATTGGCAGAGAGGGAAGAAATATAAGGGCTATTGAGGCGGCAACAGGAGTTGATATTGTAGTTGATGATACGCCAGAGGCAATTATTATTTCTTGTTTTGATCCTGTAAGAAGAGAGATTGCACGCCTATCTTTACACAAATTAGTAACGGATGGGAGAATACATCCTGCAAGAATTGAAGAGGTAGTGAAGAAAACAGAAAATGAAATATCTCAAGAGATTATCGAAATAGGTAAAAAAACTACTATTGATTTAGGAATTCATGGTCTTCATCCTGAGCTTATCAGAATGGTGGGGAGGATGCGTTATCGTTCTTCATACGGACAAAATCTCTTGCAGCATTCCAGAGAAACCGCTAACCTTTGTGCTACCATGGCGGCAGAGCTAGGTCTTAATGTAAAAATGGCAAAAAGAGCAGGGCTATTGCATGATATTGGAAAAGTTCCTGAAGATAATGCAGAAACTCCCCATGCTATTTTAGGCATGCAATTAGCGGAGAAATACGGAGAAAAGCCAGAAGTGTGTAATGCGATTGGCGCCCACCATGATGAGGTAGAAATGACTTCTTTAATCTCACCAATTATTCAAGTTTGTGATGCTGTGTCAGGAGCAAGGCCAGGAGCAAGAAGACAGCAATTGGATTCTTACATAAGTAGAATTAAAGAATTAGAAGACACTGCTTTAGGCTTTCCAGGCGTGTTGAAATCCTACGCCATACAAGCTGGAAGAGAATTAAGGGTTGTAGTGGAAAGCGAGAAAGTTACAGACACAGAGGCAAGCAAGTTGTCTTTTGAAATTTCAGAAAAGATTCAAAATGAAATGACTTATCCTGGACAAGTAAAAGTTACCGTTATCAGGGAAACAAGAGCAATCAGTTACGCTAAATAAGTTTTGATTTACAGCTTTTCAAGAACGGCTAGTATTAATTTATCCACCGTTTTTTTATAGTCTTGGCTTTGCTTTTGGGTAATTCTGTTGCCAATAATCGCACAAATGGTAAGGGTATTGTGTCCCAGGGATTTTCCTAAAAAATAAAGGGCTGAAGTTTCCATTTCAAAATTAGTTATTCTATTTTCTTTAAACTGAAAAGTATTCATCTTTTGATGTAAATCTTCAATGGCTGGCTTTATTCTTAGCTCTCTACCTTGTGGTGCGTAAAAACCAGAGGCAGTTGCCGTAATCCCTTTTTTGAATTCTGAGAATTTTGATAATAATTTTTCACTTGCACTCACTATATAAGGATTCGCTAAATTTTTTGGCCAATTGCTGTGTTTTGCAAATGCTTCTGACATCTTACTGTCAATAATGTTTTCAGATTTATAAAAATGAGCTAATCCATCAAATCCAAGCCCATGTGTTGCCATTATAAAACTATCCACTTCTATGTCCTTTTGTAAGGCGCCAGAAGTACCAAGACGAATAATATTTAGTGATTTTTTATTCGTATTAATCGTTCTTGTTTTTAAATCAATATTTTTAGCAGCATCCAATTCGTTCATTACAATATCAATATTATCTGTGCCTATTCCCGTAGAAAGCACAGAAATTCTTTTACCATTATATTCCCCAGTATGGGTTACAAATTCTCTATTTTCAATTACACAATCTATTCTGCTAAAATGCTTAGAAAGCTGTTTTACTCTTGACTGGTCGCCAACAATTATAATATTATCAGCAATATCGTCTATCGATAAATTTAAGTGATAAACCTTATTTTCAGGAGTAAGTATTAATTCTGTATCTTTTATTGCTTTCATAAATAATGTAGTAAATTTGCAAAATCAAAAATAAGAAATTATGTCAATAGTAACTAGTAGAATTTTAATTCCTATAGGATTTTCTGATCAATCCATGATTGCTCTAGGGCAAGCCTTTAATTTAGCAAAAATTAAGAAATCAGAAATCATTTTACTTTCAGTAATTGAGAATCAAAATATGATAGAATCCCTGTTTTTAGATGATAAAACGCATGAATTGCAGCAAAAAGTAAACGATAAATTGGTGGAAGTAGGAAAAAAGTATGCTACTGAGTACGACATTCATGTGGAAACTATGGTAGCTAAAGGTCGGGTTTATGAAAAAATAATTGAAGTGGCTGAAATGGTAAATGCAGATTTGATTGTAATGGGAACAAATGGAGCTCCTAAAGGAGTAATGAAAAAAGTAATAGGTACCAATGCAGAAAGGGTTGTTCGTTTAGCGCATTGCCCAGTTATTACTATAAAAGGAAAAGACCATAAAAAAGGATGTGACAATATTATTCTGCCGCTCGATTTGGAAAATCGAACCAAAGAAAAAGTAACTTTAGCCATTGAATATGCCCGCTATTGGGGTGCTACTATCCGTGTGGTTTCCGTATTATTAAAGGATAAGCAAGAAATAAAAGATAAATTAGTTCGTAATTTAAATCAAGTAAAAAAGTTTATTTCAGATGCTAATTTAGAATGTTCTGCTGAACTTTTGGAAGGAGAAAAAGGAAAAGGTTTGGTCAGTTGCATTTTAGATTATGAGAAAAAATTTGAATCGGATTTGATTTTAATTATGACAAGGCAAGAAGATGTTTTCTCTAATAAATTAGGAACAGTAGCCAGAAAGATTATCTATCAATCTGATATTCCTGTAATGAGTATAAAACCTCACGAAAGAGAAGATGTCCCCTCTCCTTTCACTTATTAATAGGAAAAATAATTAGATGACACTTTTAGATAAAAACCAGTCAATTGCTCAAGAGATTGGCGAAATTCTAAAAGCTCAGAATAAAACCTTATCGACTGCTGAAAGTTGCACAGGAGGAAAGATTTCTTCTATTATCACTTCTGTTGCTAGCAGTTCCGATTATTTTAAAGGTGGTATTATTGCTTATTCCAATGAAGTAAAAATAAATCAATTAGGTGTCAGTTCTACCGATATTGAAAAGGGTTCTGCTGTAAGTGAGAAAGTTGCTGGTCAAATGGCAGAAGGAGTAAAAAAACAATTACAAACAGATTTCGCTTTAGCAACAACAGGATATGCTGGTCCAAAAGGAGAAAAAGTAGGTCAGGTTTTTATTGCCTTTGCTTCTGCTAAAAAAACCAAAGTTATGGATTGTTTTTTTCAAGGAGAAAGAAAAGAAATAGTAAATAAGGCAAGCATCAAAGCATTCACTATATTACTATCAGAAATAAAAAAATAAAAAAGCTTTCTAACAAATTTAACTTATAGTATATTTGCAGCCCAAAAATCAATAGAAATGTCAAGAGTTTGTCAAATAACAGGTAAAAAGGTAATGAGTGGGAATAATGTTTCTCATGCTAAAAACAGAACTAAAAGAAAGTTTTATCCAAACCTTCATGTAAAAAAGTTCTACATTCCTGAAGAGGATAAATGGATTACACTAAAGGTTTCTGCTAATGCTTTAAGAACAATCAATAAAAAAGGAATTTATGCAGTACTTACTAAGGCGAAAGCAAATGGCAATACACTAATATAAGTCATTAAAAAAATATTTATTTAAAAAAGTTGTTATATTAGGTGGCAACTTTTTTTATTTAAAAAAACTTAAAAACAAAACCATGAAACATTATTCAAAAATATTTATAATTGTGATAATATCTTCATTGTTGGTAACCTCTTCTTGCAAGAAAGAAGAAGAAATAATTGAAGGATGTACAGAAAGCACCGCTATGAACTACAATGCTACTGCAACCTCTAATGATGGTAGTTGTGTTTATGCCTACGATATAGCTCAAGGTACATGGAATATTACACCGAATTGTGAAGATATCAATCTCCCTATTATTGGTCCAATTTCACTAGATACCATATTACCAGAATCTATTGATGTACAAGGTGCAGGGAATGGTTCATTGTTTATAGATATTAATGGAGCTCAAATCTCTGGAGAAATCGATAATTCTGGCAATATAACCATTGCTGAGCAAACTGTTTCGATAGATCTTGGTTTAGGAATCCCAATTCCTGTTCAAATTTCTGGATCAGGAAAAATAGAATCAGAAAATTCTGGATATATGGATTTAACATTTTCAGGAGAGATTGATTTAATTCCTGGTATTCCTCCAGTTTCATTTAATTCTACTTGTCATATTACACTTTCTAAGTAGTAGTACCTTTGCAAATTAAACTTTTCAAATGAGGAAGTTAACACTTTTTGTTGTAACCTTTTGTGCTGTACTTTCTGCAATTTCTCAACCATTTAGCCGAAAGGATAGTTTAAGAGGAAATCTAACCCCTATCAGGACATGCTATGATGTTACTTTTTATGATTTGTTTATAATAATTGATATTCCAGAAAAATCCATTGAGCGCTCTTATAATGAAATTCACTTTACTGCAACCACCGATTTTATTTACTTTCAAATTGATATGGCTAATAATATGGATGTAATGTTAATCGAATTTGAAGAAGGAGAATTAGAGTTTAACCGAGAGTTTGATGCGGTATATGTTTATTTTCCTAGAACCATAAAAAAAGGAGAACAGGCCAAAATAAAAGTTTGGTATGGTGGCTATCCAAAGGAAGCTATTAACCCTCCTTGGGATGGTGGTTTTTCTTGGGAAAAGGATGAGAATAAAAAAGATTGGATTGGAGTATCTTGTCAAGGATTAGGGGCAAGTACTTGGTGGCCTTGTAAGGATCATCAGTCGGATGAGCCAGATAGTATGCGAATTATTTGCTCAGCAATATATCCAAACAAAATAATAGCTAACGGAAATTTAAGAAAAGATACTACTATTTGGAGTAATTATTTGAATTGTTGGCTCAATCAAAGCGAGTGGTTTGTTTCCTACCCTATTAACAATTATAATGTAAGCATTAATATTGGTGATTATGTTCATTTTTCGGATGTATATATTAGTGGAGAGGATACATTGGATTTGGATTATTATGTGCTTAGCTACAATGAGGAAAAAGCAAAGAAACATTTTAAGCAGGTTAAACCCATGATGGAATGTTTTGAAAATTATTTTGGAAGATATCCTTTTTGGAATGATGGTTATGCTCTTGTAGAAACCTCCTATTTAGGAATGGAACATCAATCGGCAATTGCTTATGGGAATAATTATCTAGAGGGCTATAATGGTAGTAAAAGTTTTATTGCAGGACTTGATTTTGACTATATTATTGTGCACGAAAGTGGACATGAATGGTGGGGCAATTCCATCACCACAAATGATATTGCTGATATGTGGGTACATGAAGGTTTTTGTACTTATTCTGAAGTATTGTATGTTGAATGTATGCACGGATATGAAAGCATGTTAAAGTATGTAAATAACCAGAAAAGCAGAATAAGAAATGATAAACCAATCATTGGACCTTATCATGTCAATAAAGAAGGAAGTGGTGATATGTACCAAAAATCATCCCTTATGCTTCATACGCTCAGAACTTTAATTGAAGATGATAAATTGTGGTTTGAAATATTGATGGGAATTGCTAATGACTTCAAACAGCAAACTGTAGATGGGCAAGCAATAATTGATTATATCAATACCAAAAGTGGGAAGGACTTTACAGTTTTCTTCAATCAGTATTTAAAACATGTGGCTATTCCTGAGTTGGAGTACAAATTAATAAAATACGGTAGAGATATAACATTGATGTACAGGTGGGAAGCGATTGAGAGTTTTGATATGCCTATTTTGATAAATACTGGAAAGGATAATTTTTGGATTTACCCAAATAATGATTGGAAAGAGGAAGGTTTAGGGAAATTTGACATCCATGATTTCCGTATAGTAGAAGAGTTATTTTTAATAGATGTTAAAAAAGTAAAATAGTATTTGTCGTTCGGATATTTTACTTATTTTCGCAACCCAATAAATTTTAATAGAAAATGGCAAAAAAAGGAAACAGAGTGCAAGTAATATTAGAATGTACCGAGCATAAGGCAAGTGGTAAGCCAGGAACTTCTCGTTACATAACCACTAAGAATAAAAAGAACAGTCCGGATAGAATGGAATTGAAAAAATTTAATCCGATTTTGAAGAAAATGACTGTTCATAAAGAAATAAAATAAAAGAAAATGGCAAAGAAGACAATAGCGTCTCTGCAGAAAAAAGGGGCAAAAGCTTTTACAAAGGCTATAAAAATGGTAAAGAATGATAAAGGTTTTTATTCATTCAAATCTGAAATACTACCCAAAGATAAGGTAAACGATTTTTTTGCAAAGAAATAACAAATGCAAAAGCAAATATTAAAAGCTTCTTTCTATCTTTGAAAGGAGCTTTTTTTAATTTATAAAAGATAATAATTATGGGAATATTTGATAAAATAAAAAGATTATTTAAAAAGAAAGAGAAGAAAACAACATTAAAGAAAGAGAGGGAAAAAGAGGAGTCTTTAGTCGAGTTATCTAAACCTGAGCCAGAGCCAGAACCTGAACCAGAGCCAGAACCTGAACCAGAGCCAGAACCAGAACCAGAACCTGAACCTGAGCCTGAACCACAACCTGAACCTGAATCAGAACCAGAACCAGAACCAGAACCAGAACCTCAACCTGAACCACAACCTGAAC
>CATMIT010000044.1 GCA_950069165.1 uncultured Flavobacteriales bacterium | reverse complement strand
GACCTTATCTGGCATTTACCTAATGACATGAGGTTTTTTAAAGAAAAAACAATGGGGCATCATGTAATAATGGGTAGGAAAAACTTTGAATCTATTCCGCATAAATACCGCCCATTACCTAATAGAACTAATATTATTGTTACAAGACAAACCGACTATAAGGCAGAAGGATGTGTAGTTGTAAACTCTATTGAAGCGGCTTTGGAAATTTCCAAAAATAATGGAGAGAATGAACCCTTCATTATTGGTGGTGGACAGATTTACAAGCTAGTGCTTGAAGCAAATTTAATTGACACCATTTATCTAACAAAAGTGCATCACACATTTGATGGTGATACTTTTTTTCCTGATCTCAATTCAGATTGGAAAGAGATAAATAAAGTAGAAAATAAAGCAGATGAAAAGCACAGTTACGATTATGATTTTATCACTTTTGAGAAAATTAACTAAATTTACAAAAAATTTAACATGAAGAAGGCCATTTTATCGCTTAGTATTTTAGCAATTTTATTTCATAGTTGCGAGAAAGAAATCCTAAACACTAGCACGCAAGCATCACAAGATCATTTGTTTGCAGAAAATATATTTAACGATATCAATAGAGTAGTTGAAGATGGATTTAATGATAATGGCCTTAGCAAATCCTCTTGTGCAAATTATACATCCATGGCTTCCGATTCCTCAGATGCGGATACCTTAATAATCGATTTTGGAGAGGTGGATTGCCTAGATGAATATGGCAAGTTAAGAAGGGGGAAAATAATTGTTATTTATACGGCTGCATATCAGGATTCTCTCTCAGTAATCACTACTACATTCGATCATTATTATGTAAATAAAACAAATTGGGTACAAGGTAATAGAACTATTACTAACCTAGGGAGAAATTCGGAGGGCAATATGGTTTTTGAGGTAGAAATAGATGCAAATATTACCACCATAAAAGGTAGAATTGATTGGATTTCAAACAGAACAAGAATCTGGACAGATGGTAGAAGTACCACTCAAAATCCTTATGATGATATTTATAAAGTAGTTGGAACTGCATCAGGAAACGGACTAAACGATAGAGATTTTACTGTAGAAATTAAAGATACTTTAGAAGTGAATTTTGGCTGCTTGGATGATTTAATTACTTACAATAAAAGATGTGTCATTGTTAGCGGAAAAGTAGAAATTACCCCTGATGGATACACTACAAGGGAAATAGATTACGGAATGGGAGGATGCAATTTCGATTTCTCAGTAACTATAAATGGAAAATCCTATTTTGTGGAAGTGCCTTAAGCTGCCTTTAATTTCTTAATAGAAACTTTCTTTAGCTTTTCTTGTGCATAAGCTAAGCTTATATTAAAAAGTTCTGATTTTATATCTTGAGAAGGAATTTCAAACATAGCATCTAACATTATAGCTTCACAAATAGAGCGTAATCCCCTTGCTCCCAATTTATATTCTATTGCTTTATCCACAATCAAATCAAGGGCTTTATCATCAAAAGACAATGCGATTCCATCCATTTCAAACAGCTTTTGGTATTGTTTGATAATGGCATTTTTTGGCTCGGTGAGTATGGCTCTTAATACTTTTTTATCTAGTGGTTTCAAAAAGGTAAGAATCGGCATTCTGCCAATAAGTTCTGGAATAAGTCCGAAACTTTTCAAATCTTGTGGAGCAACATATTGTAGTATGTCTTTTTTATCAATACCCTCCTCAGAAGATTTTTTGTAGCCAATGGATTGCGTATTTAATCTACTACCTATTTTTCTTTCAATCCCATCAAAAGCCCCCCCACAAATAAATAAAATATTGGCAGTATCCACTGCAATCATTTTTTGTTCAGGATGTTTTCTTCCTCCTTGTGGTGGTACATTCACAATAGATCCTTCCAGTAATTTTAACATGGCTTGTTGCACCCCTTCTCCACTCACATCACGAGTAATGGAAGGGTTATCGCTTTTACGAGCAATTTTATCAATCTCATCAATAAAAACAATCCCTCTTTCAGTAGCTTTTACATCATAATCCGCTACTTGCAAAAGCCGAGACAAAATACTTTCTACATCTTCCCCAACATAACCAGCTTCAGTAAGCACAGTAGCATCCGCAATACAAAAAGGGACATTTAGCGTCTTGGCAATGGTGCGAGCCAAAAGCGTTTTACCAGTCCCTGTTTCCCCAACCATTATGATATTTGACTTTTCAATTTCAACCTCCTCATCTTTCTTTTTTGGTTGCATCAATCTTTTGTAATGATTATACACAGCAACCGCCAATACTTTTTTAGCATCATCTTGTCCAATCACATGTTTATCCAAATGATTTTTTATCTCTTGTGGTTTTAATAATTTAAAATGTTCAGAAAGTTCTGAGGAATCTTTCCCGGCTTTTTCGGCATCAACAATGCCTATTGCTTGATCAATACAAGAATCGCAAATATGTGCGTTTATTCCAGCAATAAGCACATTAGTATCGTGCTTATCTTTTCCGCAAAAAGAACATTTTATTACTTCTTTATCCGGCATCTTTATTTATTATTAATTAGAACCTCATCAATCATCCCGTAATCCAACGCCTCTTGAGATGTCATCCAATAATCTCTATCGCCATCTTTCCATACCTGCTTGTACGATTTTCCAGAATGATGAGAAATGATTTCATATAGTTCTTTTTTCAATTTCTGAATTTCCTTAGCAGTAATTTCAATATCGGATGCTTGCCCACTTACCCCACCCATTGGCTGGTGAATCATTATCCTGGAATGTTTTAGAGCTGTTCGTTTTCCTTTTGCTCCCGAACACAACAGCACGGCACCCATGGAGGCAGCCATTCCTGTACAAATGGTAGAGATTTCACAATTTATATATTGCATGGTATCGTAAATACCGAGTCCAGCATATACGCTTCCGCCTGGTGTGTTAAGGTAAATCAGAATGTCTTTATCAGAGTCAATAGAATCTAAATACAACAATTGTGCTTGAATAATATTAGCGACATAGTCGTTAATCGGCACTCCCAAAAAGATGATTCTGTCCATCATTAGCCGAGAAAAAACATCCATTGTAGCAATATTTAGTTGCCTTTCTTCAATAATAGTTGGCGAAATGTAATTGCCATAAGCTGAGGTGAATTGATCTAGGGAAATACTGCTTATCCCCCTGTGTTTTGTTGCATATTTTTTAAAATCTTTTCCGAAATCCATAGTATCTTTAGTTATTGGTTATTGGTTATTGGTTGCTGTTTTTAGTTTAACTTTTCAAAGTAGCACTTCTACTAATTATCAAATTAAACATTATTTATCTGATGCTAATTTAACAAAATCATCATAAGAAATGTCGTTATCTACAAGTTTGAAATTATCTTTATAAACAGTCAATGATTTTTGATCGTAAAGCTGGTCAATTATCTTCTTTCTTTCTTCTTCTTTTTTTAGGATACTATCTGCAATTTCATTGAGTTTTTCATCATCTAAAACTGGCTGTCCGTATTGCATCATTTGCCCAGAAATAAGTGTTTTTGCATGCGCTAAAATCTCCTCTTGCTCAATTTTAATATCAAAATTTTCATTGATTTTATTCTCAATAAGCTGCCATTTTAAGCTTTTAGAGTACCTATCATATTCACTTTCAATTTGCTCCAAAGTAATCGGTTTCTCAGAGGTTTGCACCAACCATCTTTTTAAGAAATCATCTGGAATATCAAAATTAGTTTTTTCTAAAAGATAGGTAACTACATCATTTTTTAACATTCTATCGCTTTCGGCTACAAAACTTATTTCTGCCTCCTCTTTTATCTTATCACGGAACGCTTTTAGTGTTTTTACATTCCCTTCCCCATACACTTTATCAAAAAGTTCAACATCTAGTTCTGCTGGGGTTAACCTATTTATATTTTTTACAGTAAACTGAAATTCTTCCGAGCTCAAATTATGAATTGCTTCATGTTTTACATTTAGCATGGCCCCTAAATCGGAATGGTTAGTGAATGCTTTATTCACATTTATTTTAAGAATGTCATCAGGTTTTACACCAACAAATTGCTTTTTTATTTTTTTGTCTGCAATAAAATCCATGGATACAGTTGCTTCATTTTTTATCCCATTTTCCATCACATCTCCATCCACATCTAGCTGTTCAATATTACAAAAAACTAAGTCGTCTTTTTCCGATATTTCTATATTGCCCATTTTTCCATATCGCTTTGCTATATCATTGCAGTATTGGTTCAATAATGTTTCATCAGCCCTTATATTGTAATAATTCAGCTTGTCTTTTTTCGTGATTTTTACATCAAAATCAGGAGCCAAACCTATTTCAAATTCAAAATTAAAATCATTATCCTTCTCCCAATCAATTACTTTTTCACTTTTCTTTGGCATTGGGCTTCCTAGTACGTTTACTTTGTTTTCGGAAATATGCTTGTACATTTCGTCTTGCAGAATTTTATTTACTTCCTCTACAGTTACAGCTGTTTTGTATTTTTTATTAATGATGGACATTGGCGTTTTGCCTTTTCTGAATCCGGGCATTACAGCCGTCTTTCGATAATCTTTCAGAATTTTATCTACATTTTCTCTGTAATCTTTTTCCACTACCTCCACTTTTAGAGTAGCCATTAGGTCTTTGGTTTTACTTTGTGTAATTTTCATAAAGTTAATAATTTTAAAAAGGCTTGCAAAAATACATATTTTATCTGATTGATAAAATCAAAATTAAAAAGAAAAAATAGAACTTTTTACAGGATAAAATCTGATCTACGTAGGGAAAGAAAATTAAAAAATAATTTTATATAGATTCTTGAAAACACAAATTTACATCTCATCATAATCAACAACAATATTTTCAGTAATAGGGTGCGATTGGCAAGTTAAAATATATCCTTGCGCTACTTCATCATCTGATAATGAAAAATTCTTATCCATAATTGCTTTGCCCTCCATTACTTTTGCTTTGCAAGTGCAACATACTGCCCCTTTGCAGGAAAAAGGAACATCAGCACCAGCATCCATTGCAGCATCTAAAATACTTTGTCCGTTTGATGAAAGTTGAAACTCAAAATCATCCCCATCAATACTTACCAAAACATTGGCAGTGATGTCTTTTATTTGCTTTGTTGTTTCTTCCTCTTTTTTGGTAGTGGTAAATCGCTCAAAATGAATGTTGTTTTGCGCAACTTGATTTAATAATAACTCATTAGTTTGGTCAATCAAATCGCCAGGACCGCAAAGAAAATAAGCATCTGCTGATTTCAAATCTGGAAAAGTATGGAGTAAATGTTGAATATTATTTTTATCTAATCTTCCGTTAATTGTATCTACCATTTTCTCTTGTGAAAAAGCCCAATGGATTTTAAATCTATCTGGATTTGCCTCTTGAAATGCTTTTAGTTCTTCAGCAAACATACTTGAGTCCATAGTTTTATTACCATAAATAAGTGTAAAATTAGAATTATCATTATTCAACAAAATCGTTTTTATCATGGAAAAGATAGGCGTAATTCCGCTACCGGCACAAATACCAACAATGTGAGTTTTCTTAGTACTGTCCAATACGAAATTTCCTGTTGGCGGCATAACTTCTAAATTATCTCCCTCTTTTAACTCATTGCATAAAAAAGAGGACATTTTCCCAGTTGCCACTTTTTTCACTCCAACACTAATACCTTCCTCAATACTGCTACAAATAGAATAAGCACGCCTAACCTGTTCACCACCAATTTGATGTTTTATAGTAATATATTGACCAGCTTTAAAGTTGAATTTTGATTCTAAGTCGGCTGGAATCTCGAATTTTAATTCGACAGCATTAGCAGTTAATGCACGGATTTTACTAACTTTAAGAGGGTAGAATGAATTCATTGATTAAAAAAATTTTCGCAAAAATATAATTTTAAGGATTAACAAAGGGAGTTTAGAAAAAATATCAATGCTATAACACATATTTTGAATAAATTTGCAACAATTATTTACAAAAATATGAACGACAAATTATTTCAAGAACGCATTGATGCCGAAAAAAAAATTGAACCGAAAGATTGGATGCCAGAAGATTACCGCAAACATTTAATCCGCCAGATTTCACAACATGCACATTCAGAGGTAATTGGCATGCAACCAGAAGGAAATTGGATATCTAGAGCTCCATCACTTAGGGCAAAAATGATATTATTGGCCAAAGTACAAGATGAAGCTGGGCATGGTTTATACCTCTATTCAGCTTGTGAAACTTTAGGCATTAGCAGAGAAGAATTAGTAAAACAATTACATGATGGAAAAGCAAAATATTCTTCCATTTTTAATTATCCAACATTAAGTTGGGCTGATATGGGAGCAATTGGTTGGCTAGTGGATGGAGCTGCCATTGTGAATCAAGTTTCTCTGCAAAGAACTTCTTACGGACCTTATGCTAGAGGAATGGTAAAAATCTGTAAAGAAGAGAGTTTTCATCAGAGACAAGGTTATGAAATAATGGCTGAAATGGCAAAAGGAACTCCTGAACAAAAAGCCATGGCACAGGATGCACTGAACCGTTTTTGGTGGCCTTCTATTATGATGTTCGGTCCACAAGATTCTGATTCCCCAAGAACAGGAAATGCTATGAAATGGAAAATTAAGCGACAGTTTAATGACGAATTAAGGCAAAAATTTATTGACCAAACTGTAGGACAAGCTGAAGTTATAGGACTTATAATTCCAGATAAAGATTTAAAATGGAATCAGCAGAGAGAACATTATGACTTTGGTGAAATGGATTGGGTTGAATTCTGGAGTGTAGTAAACGGAAATGGACCTTGCAACAAACAAAGACTGGATCATCATAAAAAAGCCCATGATGAAGGAAAGTGGGTGCGTAATGCTGCTAAAGCATACGCTAAAAAACAAGAATTAGTAGCAAATTAAATTATAGAATTATGGCTGAAAACGCAACAGTTTGGGAAGTATTTATTCAAAGTAAAAACGGATTAGCACATAAACATGCAGGCAATGTTCATGCTAGTGATAAAGTAATGGCTTTGGAAAATGCAAGAGAATTATACACCAGAAGAAATGAAGGGAGTTGTATTTGGGTGGTAAAATCAGAATATATTGTTTCATCAGAATCGGAAGATAGTGAAGCGTTTTTTGATCCATCAAACGATAAAATGTATCGTCACCCTACTTTTTATACCATGCCTAAAGGTTCAAAACATATATAAAAATGAGTAATTTATTTACTTATACTTTACGAATTGCCGATAGTTCCTTAATTTTAGGACAAAGAATGGCTCAGTGGTGCGCTAAAGGGCCAACCTTGGAAGAAGACATTGCGCTTTCTAACATTTCATTAGACATGTTCGGGCAAGCCAATGGATTTTATGAATATGCTGCCCAATTAGATGGCACAAAATCGGTAGATGATTTGGCTTTTCTCAGGAATGAAAGAGAGTTTTTTAACCATCAAATGGTGGAAATAGAAAATGGGCATTTTGGACATACCATCACCCGTAATTTTCTGCATGATGCTTTCAACCTTTTGTTCTATACCAAACTTTCTGAAAGCAAAGATGAAACACTATCAGCATTGGCTACAAAATCCTTAAAAGAAGTGAAATATCATTTGCGTCATTCTACAAATTGGCTTATTAGACTGGGGGATGGAACAGAGGATTCTAACGAAAAAGTGCAAGAATCATTAGAACAAATTTGGCAATTTACAGCTGAACTTTTTGAAATGGATGAAATTGACACTGAACTCTTAAATGCTGGAATTGGAGTAGACAATACCGCACTGAAAGCTCAGTGGGATGAGATTGTAAATACTACCCTTAAAAAAGCAAAACTTAGCCGACCAGAAGATGCATACATGGCAACTGGCGGTAAAAAGGGAATGCACACAGAATATCTTGGTTTTCTACTAGCGGAAATGCAATATTTACAAAGAGCATATCCTGATGCAAAATGGTAAAATAAATAAAATATGGGAACTACTAAATACCGTTCCTGACCCTGAAATTCCTGTAATTTCAGTAGTGGAATTAGGCGTTATTCGTGATGTCACTTTCAGCAATAATAACTATATCATTTCCATTACTCCTACCTATTCGGGCTGCCCTGCTGTGAAAGCATTTCAGGATGATATTAAAGTTTGCTTGAAAGAAAATGGAATCAATAATTTTGAGTTAAAAATTGTGTATTCTCCTGCTTGGACTACCGACTGGATGACTGATGCAACCAAGGAAAAACTCAGAAAATATGGCATTGCCCCTCCAGCAGATACTGTAATTTGTCCTCAATGCAATTCCAAAAAAACTACTTTAATCAGTGACTTTGGCGCAACTGCTTGCAAAGCACTTTACAAATGCTCTGATTGTTTAGAGCCCTTTGAATTTTTCAAGTGCATTTAAGATTTTATTTTTCGTATTTTTGTCCATTAAATTTTTAATAAATGATTCAATTTGAAATAATAGAAGGTGTGGGGAAAATTACCTTAAACCGCCCTGACAAATACCATGCTTTTGTAAGAGAAATGGCTTTGCAACTGCAAGAGATATTGGACAAATGCAATGATAATAAATCGGTAAGAGCTATCTTAATTACTGCTACAGGAAAGGCCTTTTGTGCCGGACAAGATTTATCAGAAGCAACCGACCCAAACGGACCGGCTTTAACGCAAATTGTTCAGGATCACTATAACCCAATTATTAGAAAAATACGCAATATAGAAAAACCTATTGTGTCGGCAGTAAATGGAGTTGCTGCTGGAGCTGGGGCTAGTATCGCGCTTTGTTGCGATATAGTTGTTGCATGCGAAAGCGCCACATTCATTCAGGCATTTAGCAAAATAGGATTGATACCAGATAGCGGAGGAACATTCTTTTTACCAAGATTGATTGGTATGCAAAAAGCAGCCGCACTTATGATGACAGCTGAACCTGTTTCAGCAAAAGATGCAGAAAAAATGGGCATGATTTACAAAGTATTTTCAGACGAAAGTTTTGAACAGGAAAGTTGGCAATTAGTAAGCAAATTAGCTGGGATGCCAACCAAAGGATTAGGACTTACCAAACGATTATTAAACGCTTCTTATTCCAATAATTTGGAGGAGCAATTGGATATGGAAGACAAATGCCAAACCATTGCGGGAAATACTGCTGATTTTAAGGAAGGGATAGAAGCATTTTTTGAAAAAAGAATACCAAACTTTAAAGGAGAATAAATGAAAGTAAGCGTAATTGGTGCCGGAACAATGGGAGCAGGAATTGCTCAAATAGCTGCTACAAAAGGACATGAAGTTTGCCTTTATGATTCTTTTGATGGAGTTATTGAAACTGCTGAAAATAAACTCAAAAAAATACTCAACCGTTTGGTGGAAAAGGAAAGAATTTCTCAATCTGAGAATGAAGCAATTCTGGATAGAATTAACTTTTCAAAATCCTTAGAAAATATTAAAGGAAGTGAGCTTGTTATTGAAGCCATCATTGAAAATCTGGAAATAAAACAAAAGGTTTTTGCTGAAATTGAAAGTTTAGTAGATGATAATTGCATTATCGCTTCTAACACCTCTTCCCTATCCATTGCATCTATTGCCTCATCATGCAAAAAGGCAGAAAGAGTTGTGGGGATTCACTTTTTCAACCCTGCACCACTTATGCCACTAGTTGAAATTATTCCGGCTGTGCAAACTTCTGAAGACACTTTAAATAAAGCAAAATCAATTATTGATTCTTGGAAGAAATTAACTGTTATTGCAAAAGACACCCCTGGTTTTATTGTGAATCGTGTTGCTCGTCCTTTTTATGGAGAGGCAATTCGAATTTATGAAGAAGGAGTGGCTGATTTTGCCACTATCGATTGGGCAATGCGTGAGATTGGAGGTTTCCGTATGGGACCTTTCGAGCTTATGGATTACATAGGAAACGACATCAACTATACGGTAACCGAAACCGTATTTGCTGCTTTTTATTTCGACCAAAGATACAAGCCCTCTTTCACACAAAAGAGAATGATGGAAGCTGGATATTTGGGTAAAAAATCAGGGAGAGGATATTATGATTATTCTAAAGCTGTGCCAAAAGCCAATGAAGACAGAGAATTAGGAAAGAAAATATTATGGCGCGTATTAGCCATGCTCATCAATGAAGCGGCTGATGCACTGTTCTTAAAAATTGCCAGCCAAGAAGATATTGATTTGGCTATGACAAAAGGAGTGAATTACCCAAAGGGATTACTCGCTTGGGCTGATGAGATTGGGGTAGATAATGTGCTGAAACAATTGGAAGATTTACAAGCAGAATATGGAGAGGACAGATACCGGCCTTCTCCACTATTAAAGAGAATAGTAAAGGAAAATAAAACTTTTTACTAAACAATGTGTTCTAATAAAAATTTAGCAAAAAAAGTAGTAGATAAAATGATGGGTGGAGATGCTTTTAGCCAGTGGCTTGGTATTGAAGTTTTGGAAATATCTGAAGGATACTGCAAACTACAAATGACAGTAAGAGAAGAAATGACTAATGGATTTAAGATTGCGCATGGTGGAATTGCTTACTCTTTAGCTGATAGCTGTTTAGCTTTTGCTGCAAACTCAGATGGTGTGCAATCTGTATCTGTTGAGACATCTATTTCTTACACCAAAAAAGCAGTGAGTGGTGATATGCTTACAGCTACTGCAAAAGAGATAAGAAAAAGTGAGAAAACAGGATTTTACCACATTACAATTACAACCCAAAATAATATTGAAATTGCTCATTTTAAAGGTACTGTTTATCGTACTGGAAAAGAATGGTTTCCAAATAACTAAATTACTTTAAAACAATGAAAAAACTACTTACACTTTTATTTTGCTTACCAATTATTGGATATGGGCAAATTAATGTTGGAAACGACCAAACTATATGCTTAAATGATACAGCAGAGGTAATCGCATCCTTACAAGGAGGAAGTCAAGGTGCTGGCATGGATACTGTAATATGTGGAGTTCATAATTCAAATTATACATCAAATCTTACTAGAGGATTTCATTTTCAGGCTCAATCTTCATTTATTATTACTGGCTTAATGTGTGCTACTGAAAATTCAGGTCCTGGCTATAATCAATCTGTTCAATTCGTGATATTTGGTGATTCTCTAGGTGGAGTATGGAACTCCTATCCACCAACAACTACTGGAGTTTCTTTTTCAACTCTTTTTTCTTCAATTGACGATTCTACCTCAAATTATATATTGTGTAATATAAGCATTGACTCAGGACAATATTATGGTATAATAGGAGTCAGACACGCAGCAGGAGCAGGAGCTTCTGGACAAGGTTATAATTCTTATAGTGCTACTACTGGAGCTAATGTAATTATTGATGGTAACCCTACACAATTAAATAGATTGTATTATCAAAATGGTTTAGCGGGTGGAGTTGCTCCACCTGGGAGTTTCTTAGGATTGGCAAATAGTCAATTAGGCAGAATACATATGCTTACAGGAGGGGGTGTAAATTGGTATGATGTAAATTCTGGGCAGATGATAGGTGGTGGAGATACTCTTTTTTACGCTCCTACTCAATCTACTTTTGTAGCAGGAGTAATTACTGATAGTACTGGACAGATTCATTCAGATACTATGCTTATTGATGTTTTAAATACAAATATTTCTACAACTGGTTTTTCATTATGTAATGGACCTATCGTACTTACAGCTCCAAGTAATTTTGCGACTTACAATTGGAGTAACGGAGCTTCTACATCTTCTGTATTAACTGTAAATACTGCTGGTAGTTATTATGTTAACTGTATAACAGCTAATGGTCTTGCTTGTCAATCTGATCCAGTTACTATTTATACTGGAACAATACCAATA
This sequence comes from uncultured Flavobacteriales bacterium, assembly GCA_950069165.1. Lineage (GTDB taxonomy): Bacteria > Bacteroidota > Bacteroidia > Flavobacteriales > BACL11 > DUAL01. The sequence goes on along the minus strand of CATMIT010000044.1, from coordinate 194 downwards.
ACCTTATCAACTCCTGATTCTGTATTTATTTGTCAAGGGGATACTCTTTTGATAGCTGGTCCTACTGGCTTTAGTCAATATAATTGGAGTACTGGTGCTACTACCTCTTCAATAACCACAACATTAACTGGTAATTATACTTTATCAGTAATTGATGGAAATGGTTGTACAGGAACTTCAAATACAACTACTGT
>CATMIT010000043.1 GCA_950069165.1 uncultured Flavobacteriales bacterium | reverse complement strand
TAAAATTGGTAGGATTGGTAACATTAGTATTCAATGTATTGTTTAAAGATATCCATTGTCCAAAATACCAGCCAGCATTAATATTTGCTGATAAATTTACTGCATCTCCATAAAAATATTCCTCTGTATAAGGGAAGGTGTTAATGGTATTTCCATTAATAACAATAGTTGCTGTTCCAGCAGGATTTACATCATACATCACTCTAACAGCATATCGTTTGTGAATTACAGAATCGGTAAAAATAGTGTCGCAACCATTGATGTAATAACTACTAAGAATTGAAATTCCAGAATCCAAAGGATTATAAACAGTTGCGTCCACATAAATAGTATCGTAAATATTATTCACAGTAAAGCTACCCGGGATCATGCTCATTTTCCAAACAAAGATATCTTTTTTTCTACCTGTTGCATCTAAAATTGTGCCATCAAAATTAGCTAACTCTTCAAAAAAACCAACTGCATATACATTTCCAAAACCATCCACACAAATATCATTTGTTCTGTCGTCATCATCCGTATCGCAACCCGCCATTTTTGCCCACAACCAATCTCCATTATTAGATGCTCCATCAATTTGTGCTACCCAAGCCGACATAGTTGTATCTCCTGGAATTTGAGCATCAACAACTAAATTATTATTAAATGTAGCAGTACCACCCATAGTTCCACAAATAAATACTTGCTTATTTGCATCCACCGACATTTGGTATGCTTTATCTGTTCCAGTGCTTCTTGCTCTTTTTGCCCATTGCCAATCGCCATTGGCATTTATTTTTGCAACAAAGACATCCCTTTTTTGCTTATGACTTAAGGTATCGGTTCCGTTAGATGCATTTGCCCCAATGAAAACCATGGGATTACGGTATTCCCCATTGATATAAATATCATTACAAACATCAATAGCAATTCCATTTGCTCTGTCGGTTTTATTACTACCTATACTTTTTACCCAAATCCAATTACCATCTTTATCCATTTTAAACAAGAACACATCCCACTCCCCATTTGAAGTAATAGAAAAAGGACCGTAAGTCCCAGTATTTTCAAAACCACCAGTAACATAAATATTGGAGAATTGATCAATTGCTAAACGATTATCTCTTGATCCTCTTTCATCTTTTATGCCATCAAATTTATCAGCCCAAAGAGCATTTCCATTATCATCAAATTTTGCAATATAACCAAGAACTTTACATGTAGAACTCCAAGTTGGATTGGTTAAAGTAATGGCATCAAATTCCGCACTAAACCCAGAAAAGAATCCTGTCACATAAATAAACCCATCTTTATCTACCTTTACATCATAAGAATGATCATCCGCATCATAAATGGGGTAAGGACAGCCACCTGAGGTATTATCAGCTCCAAAAGTTCTAGCCCATATACAATTACCATTGGCATCAATTTTGGTTAGTATTGAGGAATCATGGCTATTCCCATTTGCCCAACCAATACTGCAAGTTCCTATATTAAAAGTGGACCAAAATGTACCAGTTAGATACACATTACCTGCGGGTGTTACATGCATACCTAACGCTCTATCATCACAGCAACTTCCTGTTCCATCACCTCCTGTAATTACCCAAAGCACAGTGCCCAAGGAATCTAATTTCATTAGGAAAACTTCCTTGTTTGTTCCTGTAGCAGGAGAATTCGAAAGGGTTATAGTTCCAAAAGTTGCAGAAGTATTATAAAAACCGCTTACATAAATAAAACCTAAAGAATCAGTTCCAATACTAATCCCTTTATCAGATTGCATTCCTCCAAAAGATAATACCCAATCAGTAGTTTGGGCAATAAGGGAAAAAGTGCATAAAATATTAAGCAAAAGAAAAGCTAATTTTCGCATATTATTGTTTAATAAATTTTGAGGTTGAGCCTTTAATTTCTATCGTATAAATTCCAACCGGTAAAAAGGAAATATCAATCTGTTTTCTTGGATTTTCTTTTGTCAAACTTAAAATCTTTTTCCCTTCTAAATCTTTTATTATTAAATCACCCATTAATTCTGTGGTGATTTTTATTTTATTTGTTGCAGGATTTGGATAAATAGCTATTTGATTTTTTTCTATTTCACTAACTGCTGTGCTAGAAGCAAAAGTAGCAGTACGATATAAAATTTCATGCACCCCAACATTGACATAAACAAAATGAAATGTGCCTTTGGAAAAGCAAATATCCGGAGCAGTTTGTGAGCCAATATTATTGGTATCGTTCATCACAACTGAACCGCTCAGATTATATGCTCCAGTTATGGAATAACTAAAAAAGCAATCCATATACGAATTACGATTATCTTGCCAAACAATTCCTATTGTATCCCCTTTTCCAGCAATTTCCGGATGGTCTTGCACACCAAAACTGACAGGATCAATTTTATGGTTATAGTCATATTGCAAATCGTTAGTATTTATCCCTGAAACCAAAATCTCATCCCTATTATTCGCTCCGCTTCTTCTGGCAACAATAATAGAATCTCCTGATAGCATCCCTTGAGGAGAAGAGGAGGGGCAAGCACCAATTACCCAATCGGCATCATCAATATCATTAACAATGGCAAAAGTAAGACCCCCATCAGAAGACTTGGCTACATAAGAGTTTCTGACATCCATATCATTATTTCTAAAAAGCAAGAAAACCTCATTTCCATTTGCTACTAGTGAAGATTTACAGCAATCACAAGGCTCACCAGGAGCAAGGTCGCTTACATCAAAAGCGGGGCTAAATGTATTTCCGAAATCAGAAGATACTTTTACCATTTGTTTCCAGTCAGTCCAAGAAGTAGAACTCTCAATGTATGAAACAATTGGATTTCCATCCATATTTACTACTACATTTGGCATGCCAAATTTATTTGTATTTGAGTTATCCGAAACCCTTACGGTATCCGAAAAAGTAAGTCCGCCATCAAAGGAAGAAATAAGATAAACAAAGTAATTAGGTGAAAGGGCCGAGAGAAAAATTACATAAACCGTATCTCCTTTACTGGCTATTTCAGGACCTATAAAACCGGTTACCTCTAAACTTGGAAGAACAATATCGTAAGGAGCGGAAAATGAAGTCCCATTCCATTTGGATACTTTTACACTTTTTGGCGTGCTTGTTTTTGTCCACATAATTAGTGGCTCATTGTTAGCTGTTGTAACTACTCTTGGGCGTCCATAACCATTTTGACTACCACTGCTAATTGTTTGGGTAGCACTCCAATTTAGGGTTTGTGCACTGCTAATATTGCAGACTAACAAAATGGCTGCCAAATTTAATATCTTCTTTATTTTCATTTTAAATTGTTTTTTTTAATAAATCACCTCTATTGTTCCTTGCCTTACAAAAGAGTTATTGTCTTGCCCTAGTATTGTTATGTTGTAATAATAAGTTCCCTGCATCACCTCTTTTCCTTCATATTTTCCATCCCAATATTTTTCAATGGAATGGCTTGTAAAAAGTACTTCCCCCCAACGATTAACCACTTCCATTTGAAAGGTTTTAATAAACTCTCCTTTTATTACAAACAAATCATTATGCTCATCTCCATTTGGCGTAAAAGCAGTAGGAACAAAAAGTTCAGTTTTGGGAAGCAAAGTTATAAAAACTAATTCGGAAATATCCGTACAGCCATTCGCATCTTCCACCCATACATAATAGCCGTCTTCTTTACTAATTTCTATTTGTTGAGTAATTCCTAATAAAGAATCCTCTTCATTGAACCAATTATAAAGGGAATAGTTAGCTGTGCTTAAGCTAAGGGTTTGCCCAATATAAATACTAGTATCTCCAGGGGTAATTACTGCATTTGGCAAGGGATATGTTTGCACTTGTGCCAAGCCACTAACTATAGCAACACAGCCATTTAAATCCGTTACTTGCGTAATAGTATAATCACCAGCTTGCAATGTGCTTGAACTAAAATTAGTAGAGGTTAATGCATTTTGATTAAAATTATTCACTCCATCTGTATAGCTTAAATTCCATGGGAGTAAGCCATTATAATTAAAATCTATAGAGACCATTGTTCCATCATCACAAACACTTCCTCCACCAGAAATAGTTGCTGTTGGTGGTGCATCTTCTAAAATAGTTATAGTATCACTAACATTACAACCAAGACTATCTGTTATTAAAAGAATGTAAGACCCACCTCCTGTATTAATTGATGTGTCAGAGCTCCCTGTGTTCCAATTATATGAATATGGTGGTGTTCCTCCAGATACAGTTGGATCAATTAATGTAATATCATTACATGCTACATTATAATCTGAACCTAAATTAAATGATGGTGGTGGATATTCTAAAATAGTTATAGTATCACTAGCATTACAACCAAAAGTATCTATTATTAAAAGAATGTAAGACCCGCCACCTACATTAATTGATGTGTCAGAGCTCCCTGTGTTCCAATTATATGAATATGGTGGTGTCCCTCCAGATACAGTTGGATCAATTAATGTAATATCATTACATGCTATATTATAATCAATCCCTAATTCAAATGATGGAGAAAGTAAAGCAAAAACAGTAAGTGTATCGGAATAGACTGCACAACCTACAGAAGTTGCTGCTACCCAATAACTTCCAGGACCAACTATAACAGTTGAATCAGTACTAATTATAGTGTTAGTAGAATCGTACCATTGATAAGTAGCACCAACTCCACCATCAGCAGTAAGGGTGATGGTTGCATTACATGGTATTTCCATATAAGAGGAATCGATACCAAAATTATCAGCAATATCTAAAGTGGGAGAAGTAAAACTTCCTGCTTCTAGCCACACATAAGAGCTTAGTCCTTGGTCGGAACCATCTGCAATAGCAAGGCGAATATGATAGCTTTGGGCACACTGTACCAAAGCCACAGCTGTAAACACAGTGGTGTATCCATCTGCATCATTAATGAATGCTAAGGAAGAATTATCTACAAAATATTGTGCATTAATAGGAGTAAAAATACCACCTGCCCCTCCATTATGTACTGAAGATATAGTGATTGGAAGAGGAGGATTAGAACCGGGAACAATGGCTAAATTTACAGAACCATTGGGATGTGTTGGCGGAGAAGAATAAGGACCTGTGATTCCAGGGCCTGAAAGAAAGAAACCAAATACATCATTGTATTGGGAGTTTTCAAAACCAAAATATTCTTGCGAGCCAAAAACATATCGGAACTTTACCGTATCGGAAGTTGGTATAAAATCAAACTCTAGTATTGCTACATCATTAATGGAAGACACTACAAAAGTTTGCCCAATAAGTGGTGGCACAGAATTAGCAACTGCTAGTAAATCAGGGTCCGTTACTGTATTGGGAGGATTAGTGCCAAAACCCGTAAAGTTTGGATCTAGTAAATCGATATCGCCAGTAGCCATTACAATACCACTATCTAAACCAAGATTGGTGTTAATGGAATTGAAAAAGCCAATTTGCATACTATCTCCTTGATAGGAATGATTGGATGCCACCACTCCACCACCTAATAAAATATTATCTACAAGCCATGTTGGAGAATCGTAAGGGGCGGTTTTATCAATAGTAATTTGTGCATAAGCAATCTGACAAAACAGTAACAATGCAAGCAATATTTGGCATCTCTTTTTCATAGCTACAAAATTAACAATAAAGCAGATAAAATACTATAAAAAATAATTCTATATTTTTTTTCTTATGTGCTCATTTATTAACAAATTGTTGGGTGCTATACATTCTTTGGTAAATTCCTTTTTGCTCCATCAAATAATGATGGCTGCCTTGCTCTATAATTTTACCGTCCTGGAAAAGTAAAATTTTATCGGCATTTCTTATTGTGGAAAGGCGGTGAGCAATGATAATAAGGGTACGATTGACGGCTAATTTTTCTAATGCGTTCTGTAGTAATTGCTCTGTTTCTGTGTCTATTGAGGAAGTAGCTTCATCTAAAATTAAAATTTTTGGATTGCGGACATACACCCTCAAAAAAGCAATCAATTGCCTTTGCCCAGTAGAAAGAGTAACTCCTCTTTCTCCAACAGAATAATTATAACCCCCGGGCAAAGCATTAATAAAATCATGGATTCCAATTTGCTTGGCAGCATCTTCTACCCTTTGAATACTTATGTGTTCATCATAAAGGGTGATATTATTAAAAATGGAATCTGAAAACAATAATTCTTCTTGCTGAACGAAAGCTAATTGCTTTCTTAATGAGGGCAGCTTTACTTCTTCAATGGAATATCCGTCAATATTTATACTTCCTTTTTGTATATCGTAAAAACGATTGAGTACATTGGTAACAGAAGTTTTGCCAGCACCCGTTTCGCCAACAAGTGCCAGGGTTTTCCCCGCCTCAATATCAAAATTAATGCCCTTTAATACCCATTGATCTTTATTGTAAGCAAAAAAGACATCCTTGAAACTGATATCTCCTTTTACATTTTCCAAAACCAAATCGCCATTATCTTGAATTTTTTGGTCGGTATCCAATATTTTAAAAACCCTATCGGAACCCACAATACCCATTTGCAAAATATTGAACCTATCTGCTAATTGACGAATAGGACGAAAAAGCATGTGGATATACAAAATAAAAGCTACCAATTCCCCAAAAGTCACCTCTTGCCCAGATAGAATAGCGCTACCTCCCCACCAAATAATGAGTCCAATAGAAGAAGCCGATAAAATCTCCACCACTGGAAAAAAGATAGAATAATATAAAATAGAACGCAAATGTGCATCTTGATGTGCTTTGTTAATCTTTTTGAATTTTTGATATTCTGCTTGTTCTCGAACAAAAATTTGAACGATATTCATGCCCACAATATGCTCTTGAATAAAGGCATTCATAACAGAAACTTGCGTGCGTACCTGCTGAAAAGCAGACTTAATGGAACGCTTGAACCAAGAAGTCGCAATAAGGAGTAAGGGAATGGAAGCCAAAGAAACAATAGTAAGTTTTACATCCGTATAAAACATAACAGCAAGTACCGCTACAATTTTTAAAAGTTCAGCAATAATGATAAGCAGTCCTTCCGAAAAGATAGCGGCAATGGTTTCAATATCAGAAATGGTACGAGTAACCACTGTGCCAATAGGAGTTTTATCAAAAAAACTAAGTTTCAGACTTACAATATGCTTGTATATTTTACCTCTTAAATCCTGAATAACATGTTGCCCGATCCAAGCGGCAGAGTAGATATAATAAAACTGAACAATGGCTTCAATCGCTAAAATAGCAATCATTAAAATGGTGACTTGGAACAACATTTCCAGATTGGGAATAAGTATATACTCATCCAGTGCATAGTTGATAAGTAAAGGGCGCAATGGCGCCAGAAAAGCCAACAAAATAGCAAAGGTAGCAGTAAGCCACATCTGTGATTTGTAGGGTTCAGAAAAAACCATCACCCTTTTTAGCAAGCTATAATCTAATATTTCTCCTGTTTTGGACATAAATTGGGTTGTGATTTACAGTTATTGGTTTTTAATTGTTTCATTGTCAAATTAACGAATTGTTACATTATCTTTTCAAAATATTCAATATTAGTTAGGAAAAGAGCATGTGCTGGAACGGAAACACCGGACTGAGATCTATCTTTCTTCTCTATTATTTCTTTTACTTTATCTTTTGTTATTTTACCTTCTCCTACTTCTAGCAAAGTCCCTACAATAGCACGAACCATATTGCGCAAAAATCGATCGGATTTTATGGAAAAAATTAAGTTATCGTCTTTCTTTTCCCAATTGGCCAACATCAAATCACAATCATTGGTGTGGGTTTGGGTATGTAGTTTGGAAAAGGAAGTGAAATCTTGTTTTCCTAAAAGATGTTTGCAAGCCAAGTTCATGGCATCTACATCCAAACTCTTATAATGAAAATAAACATTACTATTAAATGGGCTTTTTTTATTGGTAATGTAATATTTATAAGTTCGACTGATGGCATCAAAACGGCAATGGGCATCTTCATTTACTTTAAAGATATTGAGTATTGCAATATCGATTGGTAGAAAACCATTGAGTTTTGTAATGAGTAGAGGAATTTCAACTTCTATCTCTACATCAAAATGGGCAAACATTTGCCTGGCGTGAACGCCAGAATCTGTGCGCCCAGCCCCAACTACTGAAATGGCATTATTCAAAATAGTGGAAAGTGCCTTATTCAGCTCGGCTTGAACAGTATTGGCATTTGGCTGTATTTGCCAGCCATGGTAATTACTGCCACTGTAAGATAATTCAATAAAAAAACGCATTGGGCAAAGATAAAAGATAGATGTTAGATTTTAGTAGTTAGATGTTAGATTTTGATTTTTAGTTGTTGGTTGTAATCAGTCAAACCAAAGTGGACTGTTTAGTTTAAAAAGTTAGTATATGGTTTTTATTAATTTTAACCCTTTAAATTTAATAAAAATGAAAGAAAAAGAAAATGCAATGAAGTTCATTAAGTAACTAAAAAGAAAGATAAGAAAAAGGTATAACTCTGAGGAAAAAATAGCAGTTTTCCTTGCAGGATTTAAGTAAGAAGAATCCATAGCTCAGATTTGTAAAAATCATGGGATAACTCCAGCAACCTACTACAAATGGTCTAAAGATTTTATGGAGGCAGGAAAACACAGGCTACAAGGAGATACATTAAGAGAAGCAAATACTTCAGAAGTAAAAATATTCTTTATTGTTTTTTATTTAATAACTAATTTACTTTTTAAAGTATAATTTTCAGTTCTCACTAAAAGCATATATATCCCCTTTACTAAATTTCCTCTTTCAAGAGTAATGACATCCTTATTTATGCTGTTGTTTATGAGTTTTACCTTTTGCCCAATTGGGCTGTAAAGTGAAATTTCTTTCACAATATCTGTTTTGTTTAATAATTTAATAGTTGTTTTTTCTGTAAACGGATTAGGAAAAACTATTACACTTTCACTTAAATACTCCGAAATTCCTGATACAACATTGGTAACTGTAAAAATACTAGAAGTGTCCTTGCAGCCATTTGCATCCGTAACTACAACTGTATAATCTCCATTTTGAGTTGGTGTATGTGTAGCATTTGTACCCACTACAACATTAGTAAAAACCCATTGGTATGTGAAGTTGGGTGTACCACCTATTGGGTTAGCTTCCAAATCTAAAATTGGTTGTGAAATAGTTGCCATCAAAGGAGTTGGCTCATTAATTGTAAAATTAGTAACCGACATAGAACCTATTGCATCAAAAACAGTAACACTATAATTTCCTGCTATTAAGGTGTTAGGGTTTTGACCATTCCAATTTATAGTATAAGGAGCAGTGCCACCTTGTATGCAAATGCTTGCTGTTCCACTACTATCGCCATTACAAAGAACATCAGTTGTGCTAACTTGTGCATTAGGGGCACCTGGTTCAGTTGAATTAAAACTCCCTGCCTCAAAAAATACACCAGAATCTAATGTGCCATCACTGCCATCAGCAATGGCTAATTTTATATGATAAGTTTCGCAAGCAGTAACCACTGCTGTTGCCGTAAATACATCTGTATATCCATTAAAAGCACTTACTTGACTTACTGTATCATGATTATAATATTGGCTGTTTGTTGTATTATTTACTGTACTGATTGTTATAGGTAAAGATGGATTAGAATTTGGTACTTCCGCAATGTTCATTGCGCCATTAGGAAAGTTATTAGGAGAAGCATATGGACCTGTGATACCAGGACCGGAAATCAAAAAGGCAAAAACATCATTATAAGCAGTATTAACAAAAGTAAGATACTCTTCAGATGCAAATACATAATTAAATTTTAAAGTATCGGATGAGGGAACAAAATCAAATTCCAATATTGCTACATCATTGGTTGAGCTAACTGTAAAAGTTTGACCTATTAATGTTGGCACTGAATTAGCAATTATTAATAAATCAGGATCTGAGATCCCCATCAAATCAGTTGCTAGGCCATAATTTTGAACAAATGGTGTAGAATCAATAATGACAGTAAAAGTGCTATCCCATATATAATCCCACCATAATGTATCTCCACCTAATACTCCAATAGAATCAACTCCTCCAGTAGAAAGAACAAAACCACTATCCATCCCTATTAATGCTAATGAATCGCTAAAGAAGCTAATTTGTGAGGGATCTCCAATAAATGAGTGATTAGAGGTAACAACTCCATTCCCAATAAGTGCATTATCTATCAAATAAGACGGACTGCTGTAATTTCCTGTTGTATTGATTTGGACTTGAGCTATTGCAATATTTGTGATTAGAAAAACAGAGATTAAGATAAATAGTTTCATCTTCATGATTTTTTGTTTTTACAAATATAGATAAAATTAATATTTATAAAATTTCAGATTTCACAAATCTTATGCATCCAACTATAAATCCAAGCTCTCAATTAAACTATCATCAGCAGTATTAGGCATTGTGACTTTAAGGTTTGGATTCATCTGCATGGCTCTTTTAATCGCAAAGTTGGCTTCTTTGTTTCTTGCCCAACTTCTACGGCTAATACCATTATTAACATCCCAAAACAACATGGACTTTAATCTTCTATCGGCATCAGCTGTTCCATCTAATAACAAACCAAACCCCCCATTAATTACTTCCCCCCAGCCAACGCCGCCACCATTATGTATGGATACCCAAGTAGCCCCCCTGAAACTATCGCCAATTACATTTTGTATAGCCATATCGGCCGTAAATTGTGAACCATCATAAATATTGGAAGTTTCTCTGTAAGGAGAGTCAGTACCACTTACATCATGATGATCGCGCCCCAAAACTACAGGGGCAGAAAGCTCACCACTAGCAATCGCATTATTAAAGGCTTCAGCAATTTTTATTCTCCCCTGGGCATCCGCATATAAAATACGAGCTTGGGAACCCACTACCATTTTATTTTCTCCTGCTGCTTTTATCCAATTGATGTTATCGCTCATTTGCAATTTAATATCGGCAGGGCAATTTAGCATGATTTCTTCTAGAACTTCACACGCTATTTTATCCGTAATGGCTAAATCCTTAGCATCATTTGAAGCACATACCCATCTAAATGGTCCAAAGCCATAATCAAAACACATAGGCCCCATAATATCTTGCACATAAGACGAATATTTGAAATCTCCTTTCTCATTTAGGATGTTGGCACCTGCACGACTTGCTTCTAGTAAAAAAGCATTTCCATAATCAAAAAAGTACATTCCTCTTTTGCTTAAAGTATTGATTGCATTGGTATGGCGAACCAATGTTTTTTGGACTTCCTTTTTAAACTGCTCAGGATTGTTTGCCATCATTTCATTTGCAGCTTCATAACTCATTCCAACAGGGTAGTAACCACCTGCCCAAGGATTATGTAATGAAGTTTGGTCAGAACCAATTTCTATATAAATATTACGATCAACTACTCTTTCCCAGAGGTCAACTATATTTCCATCATACGCTATAGAAACCGCTTCTTTTTTTGTTCTTGCTTCAATAGCTCTATCTAGTAATTCATCTAAATCTTTGTACACTTCATCCACCCAACCTTGTTCGTGTCTTTTGTAAGTGGCCCTGGGATTAACTTCTGCAACTATGCAGACTCCTTTTGCAATTACAGCTGCTTTTGGCTGTGCGCCACTCATTCCTCCAAGACCTGCAGTAATGAATATTTTACCACTTAAATCCTCAGCTTTTGGGTCAATTTTTCGTGCCGCATTTAGTACGGTAATTGTAGTTCCGTGTACAATTCCTTGCGGACCAATATACATAAAAGAACCTGCTGTCATTTGTCCGTATTGGGTAACACCTAAAGCATTGAATTTTTCCCAATCATCAGCTTTGGAATAGTTAGGAATCATCATTCCATTTGTTACCACAACTCTAGGAGCATCTTTATGTGAAGGGAATAATCCCATTGGATGACCAGAATATAAAACCAATGTTTGCTCATCATTCATTTCGGCTAAGTATTGCATGCATAATAGGTACTGTGCCCAGTTTTGGAATACAGCCCCATTTCCACCATAAGTAATCAATTCCTCAGGATGTTGTGCAATAGCAGCATCTAAGTTATTAGAGAGCATCATTTGTATAGCAGCTGCTTGTTTGCTGTTGTGAGGAAAATCTTCCATATGCCTTGCTTTTATTTCATAGTCTGGCATAAAACGATACATATAAATTCTACCATAAGTCTTTAATTCTTCAGCAAATTCTGGTGCTAATACTGCATGCATGTGCTCAGGAAAATAACGCAAAGCATTTCGGATAGCCAACTGCTTTTCTTCTTTGTTTAGGATGTCCTTTCGCTTGGGAGCATGACTAATATTTTTGTTTAACGTTCTTTTTGCAGGAAGTTCAGATGGGATTCCTCTTAATATCGCCTTTTTAATATCTTTCATATTCTTTCTTTTTTTCTTCCTTTTTATAAGGGCAATGTTTGCAGTTATTATTACAACAAGAACCCCTTTTTAAGTGATACTTTTCGGTAAAGATAAT
>CATMIT010000042.1 GCA_950069165.1 uncultured Flavobacteriales bacterium | reverse complement strand
GACCTTTCGCTTTCTGCAAATGTTGGTAGTAATGTATATTATGGACTGGAGGGTCGTTGGTCAAAGGTAGAAACAGCTGGGTCAACCCCTAGTATAAATACTACCTTAGGTGCTACTAATAATATTTCTTTTGATAATGATGCTACTTCACAAGAGCGTTCGGCATATTATCATGTGAATGTGGTGCACGATTATATGAAAACTATCTTCCCAACTTTTACTGGCTTGGATTTTGCCATGACAACCAATGTGGATGTTTCCGGTTCTTGTAATGCTTTTTATGGAGGAGGAAGTATCAACTTTTATGCCCAGGGAAACGATTGTAATTCTATGGCAAAAATAGGAGATGTGGTATATCATGAATACGGACATGGAATAAACGATTACAGATATGGAAATAATGGGATGTGGAATGGGGCTTTAGGAGAGGGTTATGCTGATATTTGGGGCTTGTCTATTACACTAAACCCCATTTTAGGTTTAGGAATGAGTTCGGTAGATCCTACTGATTTTGTTAGAAGGTATGATGTTGACAGAAAGGTATATCCACAAGATTTAACTGGAGAGGTGCATGCTGATGGTGAGATTATTGCTGGCTGTTGGTGGGATACTTATTTAGGCTTTAATAATATGGGACAAATGATGGACTTATTTAAGGATACTTATGATAGCGCCCCTGATGGATCTGGCGGAACAGAGGGTATTATTTTTACTGATATTTTATTGGAAGCACTAATGTCGGATGATAATGATGGAAACATATATAACGGAACACCCAACGACCAAATAATTGTAGATGCTTTTGCTTTACATGGTATTAGTTTACTATCTAATGCTAATATCATTCATACTCAGGTGATGATGTCAGCGCCAAATAATGATATTACAATAAATGCATCCATTGCACTTACTTATGCTTGGGCATTAAGTAATGCTAAAGTACACTATAAGCTAAATAATGCAACTAGTTGGAATTCAATAGTATTAAGCAGTGTTGGAGGAACTAATTATATAGGGCATATTCCAGCTCAGCCAGCCGGAACACTTATTGCTTATTACATTTTATTGGAAGATACCTATGGTAAGCACTCGGGCATAACGCCAATGGCTGCCAACCTTAGTCAGTATGCCAATGTTCCTTATTTTATTTTGAATGGATTTGAGTTTATGGGAATAGAAGATTTTGATGCTAATGTTGGTTTTTGGGATTTGGGAGATGCAAGTGATAATGCTACTACCGGCATGTGGATAATTGATGAACCTATAGGATCTTTTAGCGATCCAATGGACCCGAGCACCATTGTGCAAACGGATGAGGATCATACGCCAAATGGGGTAGAATGCGCTTTTACTGGAAATGCAAATCTTTTTGATGGCATTGGAACCAATGATGTGGATGGCGGACATACCACTCTTTTTTCTCCTTTTTATGATTTGACTTCTTATACCAATCCTGTTTTTACCTATTACCGTTGGTACACCAATAATCCTCCATCTGGGGCCAACCCTGGTGCAGACTGGTGGCAAGTATTGGTTACAGATGATGGGGTGAACTGGCAGTATGTTGAAAGCAATATGACTTCCGACAAAAGCTGGAGAAGAGTAGCTTTTAGGGTAAATGATTATGTAAACCTGACTAACCAAGTTAGGGTAAAATTCATTGCTTCTGATAGTACACATTTGGGACAATACTTAGATGGAGGATCACTTATTGAAGCAGCAGTAGATGATTTTTCTTTGTATGAGGAAGTTGCCACTACATCTTCATTAAATGATCAGGACTCAGAAAATGCCATGAGAAAACTAATAAAGATTACAGATATTTTGGGTAGAGAAGTTATACCAAATCAAAATAAGCAAACCCTCTTTTACATCTATGATGATGGAACAGTGGAGAAGAAAATAGTGATTGAATAATTAAAAAGTATAAGAAATACTATTAATCAGTTGGTAGTCGGTTTCTGGAATTCCCTCTGCTGGGAAGCTGTCATAATTAAAAGTATTATTGATGCTTAGCAAAAAATGAGAATTAAGCGAAATTCTTATAGCTAGCATTGTTTTCAATCGGAAATCGCCTACCTGCTGAATATTTGGCTGGTATTGGTTTGCACTTAGAAGCTCCACATTTTTGTTCAATTTAATAGAAAAATCTAGGTTGGCGCTCATTCGGTTTTGAATTTTATCTTCCCCATTTATGGGCGTTTCTTTTTCCTTTAGTACAGAAATTCCTATAGCTAATTTTTTATCATCCTCTTGAATAAAAGCGTATGAAAGCCCCAATCCGCTAGTCCATCTTGTTTTTATGCTTCTGCTAATATCGTATAGGTGTTGCAGAGAAATATCAGCACCAAGTTTTTTTCTTTTGTATGAATATTTAAAATCTTGTGTTCCTTTGTTCAGTAACTGTTCTTCCCCAGTTTTGCTGATAAATGAAATATTATTTCCTAAACTGAAATGGGAATTTCCCTTTTTGTAGCCTAACAAAAACACATTGTTGAATTGAAGGGTTTTTTCGATATTCTGGGTATAATTGAGCCCCAAATCAAAGTTACCTTTAATGCCATCTGTTTCAGTTGGATTGGCAGAAAAACAACTGAAGGAACTAATAGAAAATAGAAATAATAAAAACTTTTTAGCCATTTGATATAGCAGATAATTTTTCTGTTAAAATCTTAATTTTTTTCTTAGCGTCTGCTAGCTTGTTTTGCTCATTTTCAACAAGTTGTTGTGGGGCATTTTGTACAAATTTTTCATTGGATAATTTTTCCTCTACTATTTTTAAGAAACCTTTAGTGTAATCCATTTCTTTTTGCAGTTTTTCTTTTTCTGCTTCCACATCAATATTGTCGCCCAATGGAATAAAATATTCTTTGGATTTAACCATAAAGGAAAATGCCCCTTTTGGTTTTTCTACTGCTGTATTTATAGCACTTAAATTACCCAATTTCGCTATTATAGCATCCAAATTATTGCTGGCTTTTTGGTTGTCAATCACTAACAATTCCAACTGCTCTTTTTGGGCAATATTCTGCTCTTTTCTTATTGTTCTGATTCCAGCTACCACTTCAGATGTATGCTCAAAATCAGCTAATAATATTTCGTTTACATCACCTGCTTTTGGCCAATCTGCTACAATAATATCGTTAGTCCTATCATCAATCAAATGCCAAATTTCCTCAGAAATAAAAGGCATAAAAGGGTGTAATAATTTCAATATTTTTTCCAGTTGTTCAATGGTTTTTGTATAAGTAATCTTGTCAATTGGACTACCATAATTTGGCTTTACAATTTCCAAGTACCAGGAGCAGAAATCATCCCACACCAATTTGTAAGTACTCATTAATGCTTCTGAAATTCTGTATTTTGAGTAAGAGACATCAATTTCATTTATCCTTTTATTTATCTTGCTTTCAAACCAATCAATGGCTTGCTTAGCAGATTCTGCTTGCTCACATTCATCTACTTCCCATCCTTTTATCAAACGAAAAGCATTCCATATTTTGTTGGAGAAATTCCTTCCTTGCTCGCAAAGTCCTATCTCAAAAGGTAAATCGTTTCCAGCAGGGGAGCATAAAAGCATCCCAACTCTCACCCCATCCGCCCCATATTTTTCCATCAATTCAATAGGGTCAGGGGAATTTCCTAATGATTTACTCATTTTGCGCCCTTGTTTGTCTCTTACAATTCCTGTTAGGTAAACATTTTTAAAAGGTAATTCTTTTCGGTATTCATATCCTGACATAATCATACGCGCTACCCAAAAGAATAAAATTTCAGGAGCTGTCACCAAATCATTAGTTGGATAGTAATAATTTATCTCTTCATTATCCGGATTTCTTATTCCATCAAAAACCGATATTGGCCACAGCCAAGAAGAAAACCAAGTGTCTAGTACATCCTCATCTTGGCGTAAATCAGACATAGTTACGGATGGTTTTTCTTTTTGTGCTAATGTAAGGGCTTCTTCTTTGCTTTCAGCCACTACATATTTGTTGCCTTCATAAAAGTATGCTGGAATTTGTTGTCCCCACCAAAGTTGTCGCGATACGCACCAATCCTTGATGTTTTCCATCCAGTGGCGGTAGGTATTTTTGAATTTTTTTGGATGAAAAAGAATATCATCATTCATTACATGCTCTAGTGCTGGCTTTGAAAATTCTTCCATTTTACAAAACCATTGCATAGAAAGTTTTGGTTCAATTACAGCATCTGTTCTTTCTGAAAAACCAACTTTATTTTGGTATTCTTCCGTTTTTACTAAGTAGCCTTTCGCTTTTAAATCAACCGCTATTTCTTCTCTTACAACAAACCTATCTTTTCCAACATATAGTTTTGCAGCTTCACTTAAAGTACCATCATCATTTAGGATGTCTATTGTTTCCAAGCCGTGCTTATCGCCTAATTGATAATCATTTATGTCGTGAGCTGGAGTTATCTTTAGCGCTCCAGTTCCAAATTCCATATCCACATATTTATCAAATATAATAGGGATTACCCTTTCCACTAAAGGAATAATTGCTTTTTTATCTTTTAGGTGTACATAGCGCTCATCATTCGGATTTACACAAATGGCAGAATCTCCTAAAATAGTTTCTGGTCTTGTAGTAGCGATAGTAATTTTTTCATCACTTCCTTCAATATTGTAGGCAATATGGTAGAGGTTTGAATTTACTTCTTTATGTATTACTTCTTCATCCGAAAGTGCTGTTTGTGCTGTTGGATCCCAATTTACCATACGCACTCCTCTGTAGATAAGTCCTTTTTGGTGCAAGTCCACAAAAACCTTAATTACGGATTCACTCATGTCGTCATCCATGGTAAACTTTGTGCGCTCCCAATCGCATGATGCACCTAATTTTTTCAATTGTTCTAAGATGATTCCTCCGTGTTTCTCTTTCCAGTCAAAAGCATGAGCTAAGAATTCATCTCTTGTTAGGTCACTTTTCAGGATTCCTTCTTTGGCTAATTTCTGTACTACCTTTGCTTCAGTGGCAATAGAAGCGTGATCCGTACCAGGCACCCAACAGGCATTGAATCCCATCATACGCGCACGCCTTACCATTACATCTTGTAGGGTATTGTTTAGCATGTGCCCCATGTGTAAAACCCCTGTTACATTCGGTGGTGGAATTACAATGGTATAGGCCTCACGCTCATCAGGAGTGGAATGGAAATAACCTTTCTCCACCCAATGTGAGTACCATTTCTTTTCTGCATCTGTAGGATTATACTTTTTTGCTAATTCCATTGATTTGCAAATCTATAAAAATCTGCAATTCAAAACTTATTTATCAATCTCATTTGCAGAAGAAAAATAAATTAGTAAATTTGCCGTTCGTTATGAT
The DNA here is from genome assembly GCA_950069165.1 of uncultured Flavobacteriales bacterium. GTDB lineage: Bacteria > Bacteroidota > Bacteroidia > Flavobacteriales > BACL11 > DUAL01. The sequence goes on along the minus strand of CATMIT010000042.1, from coordinate 7,202 downwards.
TGGAGAAGTTATTAAAAATAAAAATTTAAAAAGAAATGAAGAAGATAATATTATTACTAAGTGCCTTTCTAATTGGATTTGTGGTTTTAGCTCAACGAATTCCCCAGCCAAAAAAAGCAGATCCAGTAGTTGAAATAGAGGAAGTAAAACAAGAACAAACTGAGAAAGAAACTTCAAACTCTATAATCGATTTTGAATCAAAAGTTTATGATTATGGAGTTATAGAACATAATGGTAATGGAGCAGGAGAATTTGTATTTACCAATAACGGAACAGAACCACTTATTATAAAGAATGCGAAAGGAAGTTGTGGTTGTACAGTTCCAACTTGGCCAAGAGAACCAATCATGCCGGGTGAAACTTCAAAAATTGGTGTAAAATACGCAACTAATAGAGTAGGAAAATTTACTAAAACAATTACCCTAACAACCAATGCTAGTAAAAAACCAGCTATTTTAACAATTAAAGGGGAAGTGTTGCCACCACCAAAAGATGCGGCAGCACCTGAAAAAAATACAGAAGGATCCCCTTTGGAAAACAAATAAACAAATCCGAAAAATATTACGACATTAGCACCCTCAATAGAGGGTGTTTTTTTGTTTAAAATAAAACTGTATGCCAAAAATATCGAATAAAGGAAATGCAATGCCTGAGTCGCCAATCAGAAAGTTGGTGCCATTTGCCGAACAAGCTAAAAAACAAGGAAAGAAAGTGTACCATTTAAATATTGGGCAACCTGATATTAAATCGCCTGTTGTAGCATTGGAAGCAATTCATAATTTTTCGAATAAAGTAGTAGAATATTCTCATTCTGCTGGATTTGAAAGCTACCGAAAAGGATTAGCAAACTACTATCAAAATATTGGGATTGATGTGGATTATACTGATTTGATGGTGACCACTGGTGGCTCGGAAGCCTTACTTTTTGCACTTAATTCTTGTTTGGATGTAGGTGATGAAATTATTATTCCAGAGCCATTTTATGCCAACTACAATGGTTTTTCAATTTCAGCAGGAGTAGTAGTAAAACCAATTACCACATCCATTAATGATGGATTTGCACTTCCTAATATTGAGGAGTTTGAAAAACTAATCACACCCAAAACAAGTGCAATTCTAATTTGTAATCCTGGAAACCCTACTGGATATTTATATTCCAAAGAAGAATTAGAAACACTTAGAGATATAGTTATAAAACACGACCTTTTCCTTTTTGCAGATGAGGTGTATCGTGAGTTTGTTTATGATGGATTGGAGCATCATTCCGTATTAAAAATGGAAGGATTAGAACAAAATGCAATTGTGATTGATTCTACTTCCAAAAGATACTCTATGTGTGGAATCAGAGTAGGATGTATTGTTTCCAAAAACAAAGAAGTAATAGCTACTGCTTTGAAATTTGCACAAGCGCGTTTATCGCCACCCACATTTGGTCAAATTGCTGGAGAAGCAGCTCTTAAAACAGAGGACTCTTATTTTCAGCAAGTAAGTGCAGAATATGTAAGCAGAAGAGACCTTTTGATTGAAGGACTCAATAAAATTGAAGGAGTAATTTGTCCAAAACCAAAAGGGGCTTTTTATGCAATAGCTCAACTTCCTGTTGATGATGCTGATAAATTTGCACAATGGTTGTTAGAGGATTTTGATTTAAGTGGAGAAACTATTATGGTGGCACCTGCTGCAGGCTTTTATTCAACACCAAATACTGGGACTAATCAGGTTCGTATTGCTTATGTTCTTAATAAAGAATCCTTGCAGAAATCAATTGATATTTTGGAAGCAGGACTTAAAGTTTATCCTGGGAGAACTATTTAGTATAATATTAAATTCAAAGCCATTTTTTCAATTCCAAAAATTTTCCTTTATTATAAATAGCCAAAGCTTTTCCTTTTAGCTTTTCCCCAATAAATGGGGTGTTTACCGATTTGGATTTTATATCTATTTTTTGAAATTCCCATTCTATATCCGGGTCAAACAGGGTGAGGTTGGCTGTATTTCCTTCTTCTATTTTTGCGCTTTCCAATTGTAATAGTTTCCTTGGGTTAATGGCAATCTTCTCTATTATTTCCGCCAAGCTTAAATGCGCACTTAGGTGCTTTCCAATAAGTCCAAAAGCAGTTTCTAAGCCAATAATACCAAATGCTGCATTGTCAAATTCTGTCTTCTTGTTTTCCTCATCTTCTGGAGAGTGGTCGGTGCAAATCACATCTATTGTTCCATCTTTCAGCCCTTTTATTAGGGCAGTGCAATCTGTGTTGCTTCTAAGTGGCGGAAGTACTTTGTAGCGGGTATCAAAGTGACTAATTTTCTCATCTGTAAGTATCAAATTGTGTAGGGCAACATCTGCCGAAATATTGATGCCTTGTTTTTTTGCTTTCTTAATCTTGCTTACACTATTTTTGGTGGAGATATACGATAGGTGCAGCTTGCTATCAGTGTATTCGCAAAGGGAAATATCTCTATCAATCATAATTTCTTCCGCCATGGCAGGGATTCCTTTCAGTCCCAGTGCGGTGCTTATTTTTCCCTCATGTATTTGTCCACCATTTGCAATGCTGCTATCGTTCGGGTAGTTCATTATCAGTCCATCAAAATCCTTAGCATAAAGTAGCGCCACTTTCAACACATCATTATGCTGCACCGAATTTTTATCATCCGTAAAGGCAGGTGCGCCCGCATTTTTCATATCATACATTTCTACCATATCTTTTCCTTGCATGCCTTTGGTGAGGCTTCCTGCTGCATGCACACTAACAATATTATCCTTTCCCTTGCTGTGGATGTATTCTACTTGTGCATTGTTATCGGTTACCGGATTATTTTGTGGCATTAAAAGTACGCCCGTAAAACCACCTTTGGCAGCTGCTTTGCAACCAGAATGAATATCTTCCTTATACTCAAAACCAGGATCTCTAAAATTGGCGTGTAAATCCATCCATCCTAGTGATACATGCAAGTTTTTAGCAGCATAAATTTTGGCTCTTCCATCTTTTATTTTGGCTGACACTTTTTTGATAATTCCATTTTCAATAAGGATATCTCTAATCTTATTGTGGTGCTTTCCTTTGGGGTCAATCACCTTTGCCGATTTAATAAGGATATTCATGATTTTAAAAATTTAATAAGCATTATTTCCGTTAGTAAAAACAGCAATGCTAAAATAATGCAGAGTTTCCAATAGCTTTTTCCCAATTGTATTTGCTGCACTATATTGCTGATATTCTGATTTGTACTACTATTTATTTTAATATTTTTGATGTTGTTTCTCTGCAAAATTTCTTCCACCTCTTTGCTAGAATAAATATTGGGTTGAGATTCTTTATTTCCATAGTTAAAAGAAATGGCTGAAAGGGTTTTTCCATTTCCTGTAAGTAGATAATTTCCAGATTTTTTTATTTGCCCTTGCAAATATAATTTTCGCTTTCCGCCCACAAATTTTTCGCTTGGAATAATATCATAATTTTCCGATTTTAAATGATAGATATTTTCCATATTCTTAGATGTGGGAGCATCAAAATATTTACTTTTTCCAATACTATAATAAAGTCGGCTTGTTTTATAACTCATCAGAGCCATATTGTAAAGAAGAGGTACAAAAAGGGCATGCTTCCCCAAATTGCTACTTGCACTGTTTAGTGGGGAGGCAAAGAGGTAAATATCCCCTCCAACAAAAGTAAAATGGCTGATAAAATCATCCCCCATTTCAAGAGAAAGAATGCTTTGGCGGTTGCTACTATTTTTAGCAGATATTTTATAATGATTCGATACTATTGGTAAGTTAATTTTTTCCTCTTCTTTTTCAAAAACACCTTCAAATACTTTATGTCGATAAGCGATAGTATTTACTTTTTGTTTTATAGTATCCTTTACCATGTACTGATCTGTATTTAGCAGTTTGCAAAGGGATTTGTAATCCTCAAAATTGATATTATTAGATGGAAAAATTGCAATGCTTCCACCATTTTCTACAAAACTACCAATACTTTGTTGCAAACCAGAAGAAATATCACTCAGCCCATCTAAAACCAACAACTGCTGACTTTTAATTTCTTCATAATTTATTTGCCCAATACTGACTGCTTTGTAATTTATTGTTTCATCCTTTTCAAAAAGAGATTTTAGAGAAAAACTTTGACTTTTCTTATACACACTCATTACCTTTATTTTATCTAATATTTCAAAGGAGAAATAAAAATTATCGTCAAAGGAAATAGGGTAGTCCTGTAAGGAAATCTTGCACTGCTTAAATCCAGAGGAAATGGGTGTGAATTTGAAAGTAATTTCCACGCTTTCATTGGGTAAAATACTGAAATTACTAATTGCTTTTTGCTGATTATTTACATGCAAAAAGGCAGGGATATTAGAAAGTTCTACTTCCGATTTATTTTGCACTCTTACCAGAATTTCAATGGCTTTTCCTTTCTGAATAATAGGACTGCTCATCCAACAACTATCTATATATAAATTGCTTTCTGCTATTTTGATAAGCGGAATAATTAGAATATTTAAATTGCTATCATTTTGGTTAATATTTTCAATACCAAAAGTGCTTTTTTGCAAATCGGAAAGCACATACATTTGGGCATTTTCTTTTTGCTTGTTTAAGCTTTCTTGTCTGCTAATTATTTCCGCAAGGGTTTTGTAATTAGGGGTAGTTTCTACTTGCTGAATTACACTAGTTATCTCTGCTTTGCTAAAAGCCCTAGACTGCTTAGCAGAAAAGGCGTTGGTAATAAGATAAAAGTTGCTTTCAGCATCATACTCATTGGCAATTTCTTCTGCTTTATTTTTTGCAATATCCAATAGCATTCCATTTTCTGAAACAGATTCCATGCTAAAAGAATTGTCAATGTAAAAGAAAATATTTTTTACCAAATCTGTTTGCTGTTCTTTTACTGGGATGTAGGGCTTTGCAAATGCCAAAACTAAAAACGCAATGGCTAAAATTCTACTGAGCAAAATAAGAAGATTTTTAAGCCGAGAACGAGAGCGTTTCGCTTGTTTTATTTCTTTTAGGAAACGAATGCTGGAAAAACGAACTGTTTTGTATTTCCTTAGATTAAAAAGATGAATAATAATAGGAATTGCTATGGCAAAAAGCGCAAAAAGCAGTTGTGGGTTTTGATATCTCATCAAAGTGCAAAAATACACTTTTGTCTAAAGCTGAGCTCTTTTTTAGGAAATTAATTTTCCGTCTACCATTTCTAGTTTTCGGTTTGCCATATTGGCTAGCTCGTTATTGTGGGTAACTATTACAATAGTTTGTCCTTTTTCTTGGTTTAGGTTTAGCAATAATTGGTGCAAATCCATTGCGTTTTTTGAATCCAAATTTCCACTTGGCTCATCCGCCAGAATAACAGATGGTGAATTGATAAGAGCCCTTGCAACAGCTACTCTTTGCTGCTCTCCACCAGAAAGCTCGGATGGTTTGTGGTTCAAACGATTTTCCAAACCAAGTATTTTTAGAATTTCAGTGGCTTTTTCTGCTGCTTCTTTTTTGCTTATTCCAGCAATAAAAGCAGGCAAACAAACATTTTCCAAAGCAGAAAATTCAGCTAATAAATTATGAAATTGAAATACAAATCCAATTTCTTTATTTCTAAATATAGCCAACTCTTTTTCTGAAAGATTGGAAACAGATTTTCCATCAACAACAATTTCTCCACTATCAGTTTTTTCAAGGGTTCCTAACAGATGTAGTAGAGTAGTTTTTCCTGCACCAGAAGCTCCAACAATACTTACAAACTCTCCTTTTTTAATATGTAAATCAACACCTTTTAGTACTTTTAACTTTTTATAGGAGTAGTGTATGTTGGTGGCTTTTATCATTGTTTTTTTCTGAGGTAAAGATAATCTAAATAATAAATAACTTTCAGAGATAAACTATTTTGTTGAGCTAGATTAAATGATTCTTCCACATTATCAACCCAATGATTTATTAGGATGTTATCTTCATTATCAATGGCACTTTTCCAAACTAGGCTCATTTGACTTCCTGGGGAAAACCACCAATTAATAGCTATATCAGATGTCCAAGTAGTATAATTTATATTATGCTCTCCAACATACTCGCTATTAGATAAATAACCACCATCACCCAATGATTTAAATTCTAAATTTTTAACTTGATCCATGTGATATCTTAACTTAACAGATAAGTCCATTTTATTATTTAAAATATAATTTGCGCTTAACACATTAGTAATCATATTCGTATTTCTTTTAGCAAATATATAATCAACTTGTGGTGGATATATAATTAACTCTGAGGTGTCATTTGTAACAAATCCAATATCATTATATGAATTTCTTATTGAAAGCACATATTTCAGAGATATATTATCATTTACTCTATATCTAGGTGATATTCTCCAATTATATTCATATCCTTCATATAATGGATTCGATCTAACACCACCACCAATATCAATAGCTAATTTTTTTCTGTAATCAGTAGATATCCAGCCCCCTATACGAATTGATTTGGATCTTTTAAGTGGGTGTGTTAGATCTCCTGTTCTAGCTTCATAAAAATCATTCTTCTCATAAGGATTAAAATTAGCACGCATAAAAATAGTAGTATAATTTTTTAATGTCATAAATGCTGATGTTTCCAAATTTAAATTAACAAATTTTTGATCAGTAAATAAAGTTTGGTGATTTATAGAAGTACTTATATTTGATCTGACAAATCTTTTATTTTCGTTAAATTGATGGTAACTAAGAGATAGGCCATTTGTTATCTCATTATTTGAATATAAAAAACCTAAATCATTAGGATTATATTTATCATCTTCAAAACCACTCCATAAATCAAATTGATATTTTCCGCTAGTTTTTCCTACTGCCATCATACCAGCTAATCCTTTTGTTAAGTCGTTTCCTTCAAATTCCTGACTCATTTTTAGTTTTCCAACATATGTAAACTTATTTTCTTTATCATTAATTCTTGTAAAAACGCCTGTTACATTAGCATCTTTTCCCTTACCATTCTGGACCATATGGGTATTCATTAAACTTACTGATGAGCTATTTCCAAAAGCCTGATCAAATATCATTACATTATAATTGGTTAAGGGATCTTGCTCTGTTTTATTAGTTACAGCATTAAGTACAGCAACTCCTAAACCGTTTTTAGTTCTTCCAGTAACTTTTGAAGCATTTAATAAATCATCTTGCAGTCTCCTACTGTAAAACATATC
>CATMIT010000041.1 GCA_950069165.1 uncultured Flavobacteriales bacterium | reverse complement strand
GATAACGAGGACTTTTTATTTTTACATTCTGTCAAACCTGGATTGACTGATTTTTCATCCATTCTGTTACGTGATGAAGAAAAAATATTATCAAATATGGGTGGAATAGAATATTATCCGGATTTACTCAGAGTTAAAGTGAGGTTGGGACAATTATATGCAATTAACAAAAGATTTCGATTAGATCTTATGCTTGTATTTTTCACTTTAATTGCGATACTGGCCCCTGCTGTTGCACAAAGGTATATAAAAATATTATTTATATATGTTCAGGTACTCGACTGGATAGATTTCCTGAAAAAATAATATGTATAGGTTATCATCCATCTGGTATCAAGAGTAATCCACCTAATATATACTGGGATTTAATGTATGCTCCTACACTAGAAATAGATCAAAAAAATTTTAAAAAAAGAAAATAAAATAAAAATTATTCCACATGGAAACTATATTCCATTCATAAGCATTCAAAACAACAAAAAAGCTTCTAGAACTAGATTAAAAATTCCAACTACCAAAAAGGTATTGCTCTTTTTTGGCATGATAAAAAAAGTAAAAGGGTTGGAGATTTTACTTAAAGCATTAATGAGTGTAAAAGACAAACACCCAGATATTTTGTTGGTAATTGCTGGCAAGGTTTGGGAAAATAATTTTACTGACTATCAAAAAATAATTGAGGAAAATAATCTACAAGATTATTGCCTTTTACACACTAATTTTATTCCACAAGAAGATGTAGCACATTATTATTGTGCATCTGATTTGGTGGTGCTTCCATACAAAAAAATATACCAAAGTGGAGTGCTAATGATGACTCTTAGTTTTGAAAAACCAGTACTTACTTCCAATCTTCCACCTCTAAAAGAAGTTATAAAAGATAATGAAAATGGGTTTTTGTTTGAGAGTGAAAATTCATCTTCTTTAGCAGAGAAAATAAACTGTATTTTAAGTGATGAAAAGCAATGGGAAATAGTTAGAAAAAATGGAGCAGAATTAATTAAAACAGCATATAGTTGGGATGAAATTGGGAAGCAAACCAAAGAGGCTTATCAAACATTATAATTTTGTATTTTAGCAAAAAAAGGGGAGATGAAAAATAGAATTTCAGAGTGCATACAAAAATCATCAGAAAATTTTAACACCATTCTATGTGATGAAAACTTATTGCAAACTATTGAGCAAATTGTTAGGATTTGCATTGAAGCTTTTCAAAATGATAAAAAAATGCTTTTGTGTGGAAATGGAGGGTCGGCATCTGATGCACAACATATTGCAGCAGAACTTAGTGGAAGATTCTACAAGGATAGAAAACCTCTTTATGCTGAGGCATTGCATGTAAATTCTTCTTACATAACGGCAGTGGCTAATGATTATGGCTATGAAGAAACCTATGCTCGAATGACTGAGGCAGCAGGAAGAGAAGGAGATATTTTGCTCGGAATATCTACTTCTGGGAATTCGTCCAATGTTGTAAAAGCAATAGAAAAAGCAAATGAAATTGGCATGACAACTATCGGATTTATCGGAAATAATGGAGGGGAAATGGATAGTATTTGCGATTATATTATCAAAATTCCTTCTGATGATACGCCAAGAATTCAAGAGGCGCATATCTTAATTGGACATATTCTATGTCAATTGATAGAAGAAGAATTATTCTAGTGGAAACTTCAAATTTTGACACTCTTTTTCTAGATAGAGATGGAGTAATAAACAAAAAACTAGAAGGGAAATATGTAATAAATTGGGAAGAATTTGAGTTTATTCCTAATGTGTTAATTTCTATATCCAAACTCTCCAATTTATTTAATAGAATCATCATCATCACCAATCAGCAAGGAATTGGAAAAGGCATAATGAGTGAAAATGATTTAATCATTTTACACCAAACCATGATAGAGAAGATTGAAAAAGTGGACGGAAAAATTAATAAAATCTATTTCTGCCCTCATTTAGAAACAGATTATTGCAATTGCCGAAAACCAAAAATTGGGATGATAGAAAAAGCAGTTCGAGATTTTCCAGAAATCAATATTAAAAAATCCTACTTAATTGGTGATTCTCCTTCTGATATAAAGGCGGGCGAAAGGGCTGGACTTCATACCATAAAAGTGGATAATAATTTTACTTTAAATAATTGGGTAAATCAAATCTTATCTCATTAAATTATTTATGAGTATTTTTACGGATACAAAACAAGGATTCTCCTAATGAAAAAAGCAATTGTAACTGGAATAACAGGGCAGGATGGCGCTTATTTAGCCAAATTATTATTATCAAAAAATTATAAAGTTTATGGCGCTTATAGGAGAACTAGTTCCCAAAATTTTTGGCGTATAAAATATTTAGGAATTCAAGATAATCCTAATCTAACATTAATAGAGCACGATTTAATTGATCCAACAAGTACCATCAGAATGGTTTCTGAAATTAGACCAGATGAAATTTATAATTTAGCAGCCCAAAGTTTTGTGCATGTATCTTTCGATCAGCCAATTGCTACAAGCATGATTACAGGAATTGGGGTTACACATTTATTGGAAGCCATCCGAATTATAGATAAAAGCATAAAATTTTATCAGGCCTCTACTTCCGAGCTTTATGGAAAAGTGCAAGAAGTTCCACAGAAAGAAACTACTCCTTTTTATCCTAGAAGTCCATATGGAATTTCAAAATTGTATGCTCATTGGATGACACAGAATTACAGAGAATCTTATGACATATTTGCTTGTAGTGGAATCCTTTTTAATCACGAATCACCGCTTAGAGGATTGGAATTTGTAACCAGAAAAATAACAGATGGAGTTGCAAGAATTAATTCTGGTGAAGGGAATTGTTTAGAATTAGGAAATTTGGACGCAAGTAGGGATTGGGGTTATGCTCCTGAGTTTGTGGAGGGAATGTATAGAATGATGCAATATGATACTTCCGATACTTTTGTTTTAGCAACCAATAGAGCTGTTACTGTTCGGCATTTTACCGAATTGGCATTTGCTGTAATAGGCACAGAAATTCAGTGGGAGGGTGCTGGAATTAAAGAAAGAGGAATCGACAAGAAAACGGGAAAAGAAATTGTAAAAGTAAGCGAAAAATATTTCCGTTTAGCTGAAGTAGATGCTTTGATAGGAAACCCTGCAAAAGCAGAAAAACTCTTGGGGTGGAAACCAAAAACTTCTTTGGAAGAGCTTTGTCAAATCATGGTTGAAGCAGATAAAGATTGGTTAAAAAATAATTTTAAAAGATAAAATTGGAGCAAATTACTACAAATATTTTTTTTGGGTTTCTTACCTCATTCTTACTCACATATCTAGTGATTCCTAAAATAATTTTGTTTGCTGAAAAGAAACAGCTGTATGTTAACCCTAATGAACGTGCCTCACATGAAAAACACACCCCTTTTTTCGGGGGTATTGGTATTTTTGCAGGTTTTAGTTTTGCTTTTCTCTTTTGGGGGATAGGTATGGAAAATCTTGAAAACATAGAATTTGTACTTTCGGCACTAATTATTATTTTTTTTGTAGGCGTTATTGATGATCTATTATCACTTTCTCCCTTTAAAAAAATGATTGGGCAATTAGTAGCAATTCTCATTCTAATATATTTAGCAGATTTTGAAATTACAAATATGCATGGAGTTTTTGGCATATTTGAACTTACATCCTTAGTAAGTATCCCCTTTACAATTTTTGTAGTTGTAGTTATTACAAATTCTTACAATTTAATTGATGGGGTAGATGGTTTAGCAGCAGGTATTGGTATTATTGCTTCCACTTGTTTTGGAATCCTTGCGTTTACAGCTTCTCATTATACGATAGTAATTCTTGCCTTTTCATTAACAGGATCGCTTTTAGCCTACATAAAATATAATTTTTATCCGGCAAAAATTTTAATGGGTGATACTGGATCATTAGTTGTTGGCTTTATTTTTGCAATTTTATCCATTGACCTTGTCAAAACAGGAGTTATTACTAATGAAGTTAACTACATACATAAAGGACCTCTTATGGCAATTTCATTTTTAGCAATTCCTTTATTTGACTCTTTAAGGGTATTTGTATTACGCATTTCAAAAGGGAAATATCCACTTTATGCCGATAGAAATCATATTCACCATGCCTTCCTTGATTTAGGATTTTCACATAAACAAACAGCAATAATACTTTATGTTGCAAGTATATTTATAGTGTTCATTTCCATTTTTTTACTAGAGATAAACATTAATTATGCAATATGTATTTTAGCACTCATTGTGTATTTATTAATGTCGATTCCACTTTTGATTTTAAAAAGACGACATAGATATAATGAATAGAATAATTTTATCTTTTTTATGTGCACTTATTTTTACTCAGTTAAACGCACAACACAGCAATTTACCTTTAAACCATGATGCAAATCTAATTTTTGAAAAAGAATTTCAAAATACGGACATCCATACTTCTTTTAAGCCACTAATAAAATCTACTATAAATAAAAAAATAAATACGGACTCTTTACTCCTATCAGAATTTCCAAACACTTGGACCAATTGGTATAAAAGGAAGTTATTTTCCGAGCATCTCATCATCATAAAAGGAGATGATTATAAAGTTACAGCTTCACCAGTTATTCATTTCTCAAAAGGAAAAGAAAGCGAAAATGAAACAAATACTTTCACCAATACCAGAGGTTTTGTTATAGAAGGAGATATAGGGAAATCAGTTTCTTTTTATTCCACATTTGCTGAAAATCAGGCCATTTTCCCAAATTATTTGGATGCAAAAATTAGGAAAACAAAAGTTGTTCAAGGGCAGGGTTATGCAAGAGATTTTAAAGAAACAGGTTTTGATTATGCCATGGCTTCCGGCTATGTCGGGATAAAACCAGCTAAGCATTTTTTGGTTCAATTTGGGCATGGAAAACATTTTATTGGAGATGGTTATCGTTCGCTTTTACTTTCCGATAACGCTTTTAATTATCCTTTTTTGCGCATACAAACTTCCTTTTGGAGAGTGCAATATACCAACCTTTATGCCGAGATGCAGGATATTAATTATTTTGAAAACAATGGAATTGATCATTATGGCTATGCCAAAAAATACATGTCCTCTCATTATCTGAGCACAAATGTAACTTCAAAATTAAATATTGGCATTTTTGAATCCGTGATTTGGCGGGTAAATCATGCACCTGGAGTAAGAGGATTTGATGTAAATTATCTCAATCCTATTGCGCTTTTACGCCCTTTGGAATTTTCCATAGGCTCACCAGATAATGCCCTTGTCGGCATAAATGCAAAATACGAACTCCCTCTGAAATCTTATTTATATGGCCAATTGGTTTTAGACGAATTTAGCTTAAACAAAATGAAGTCAGGGAATGATTGGTATGGTTCAAAATACGGATATCAATTGGGGGCAAAAATGTATGATGCGATTGGTTTGGAGAATCTAACTCTACAAGCAGAATACAATTTAGTTCGCCCTTATACTTATGCCCATCACGATCCTAGGCAGAATTATGCACATTACAACCAGCCACTAGCCCATCCGCTTGGCGCTAATTTTTCAGAAAAACTTTTCATAATAAATTATAGAAAAGACAGATGGGTTGCAAGAGCACAAATTATGATTGCTAAATATGGTGATAAAATAAAAGGCGACCCAACTTCTTATGGAAAGGATATCTATATGTCCACTGGAGAATTTGAAGAACCATCTGGTTTTATACATGCTGGTCGCCCATCTGATTTTGGGATAGAAATGTATCAAGGGAATCTTACTGAGATAAATTATTTGCAACTTAATATCGGCTATTTAATAAATCCTTCTACTAATTTTAAGATTGATTTTAGTATTGTAAAAAGAGATTTAGTAAGTGAATCAGATGAGGTAAATACTATGTTTTACTCTGTTGGGCTGAAAACAGATTTATTCAATCATTATTACGATTTTTAGATAGTTAGTTTTGTAAAAAGCAGTAAAATTGCAACTCAATATTTTTAAAGAAAATTATGCTAAAAAATAAAAGTGCAAAACTACTGTTATGGGTTGCGATAGCCGGAATAAGTATGTTTTTTGCAGGACTAACCTCTGCATATATTGTCCGAAAAGCAGAAGGAAATTGGTTAGAATTTCAATTGCCAGATTGGTTTTTAGTAAGTACAATCGTCATTGTTATAAGTAGTATTTTCTTAATTGTTGCTAACAGAAATATTAAGCAAAACAAGGATGCTACAATTTGGTTATTTGTGGCGCTCCTATTGGGCTGTTTTTTTGCCTTTTCGCAGGTTAAGGGTTGGCAAGCACTTGTATTGCAAGGAGTTTATTTAACTGGAGAGGGAAGTAATGTATCAAGTTCATTTTTATATGTAATTACTTTATCTCATTTGGCACACTTAGTGGGAGGCTTAATTGCTCTTTTTGTCACTACACTAAATGCAAGAAAAGGAAAATACACCTCTGAAAATTATTTAGGGATAGAGCTTATATCTATCTTTTGGCATTATTTAGCTGGCCTATGGTTATATTTATACTTTTTTATTATGTATTTATAATTATGCCAAAAAGTATAAAAATCATGGTTAGAAATACATAAAAGTATTAATTTTGTGTGCTAATTAAATCAGCTTATGGAACAAACAATTTCAAAAACAAATACTTGGGGAGGAGGTTCTCGTCCTTATAGTGTTAGTTACGGAAAAATGATGATGTGGTTTTTTCTGCTTACTGATGCACTTACTTTTTCTGGTTTCCTGGCAGCTTATGGTTTTAGTAGATTTAAATATCAAGATGATTGGCCGCAAGCGGAATTAGTATTCACTCATTTCCCTTTTATTCATGGTGACCATCCTTTGCTTTTTGTAGCTCTGATGACTTTTATTCTTATTATGAGTTCAGTAACCATGGTATTAGCGGTTAATTATGGCCATAAAATGGAAAAGAAAAATGTTATTTTTTGGCTTTCACTAACCATTGTTGGGGGAGCTATGTTTTTAGGATCTCAGGCCTGGGAGTGGGGGCATTTTATTCACGGAACAGAACATGGCGGAATATTAGAGGATGGCTATATTATGCACGGAGCAAATTTAGTAATGAATGAATATGGGCATCCTTTATTTGCCGACTATTTTTTCTTTATTACGGGTTTTCACGGTTTCCATGTTTTTAGTGGAGTTATCATTCTTAGCATTATACTTATCAATGTAATTATAGGGACTTATGAGAAAAGAGGGCATTATGAAATGGTTGAAAAAGTAGGACTTTATTGGCATTTTGTCGATTTAGTTTGGGTTTTTGTATTTACATTCTTTTATCTGGTTTAATAAATAATACAATATGGAAAACGAAAAAAAAGGAAATTGGTGGATTTGGAAGGTATTCTGGATTCTACTTGCAGTAACAACAGTTGAGGTTTTGCTAGGGATGAATCAACCAGAAATGCTAGCTGGAACTCGATTTTTGGGAACCTCATTACTCAACCACATTTTTATAGTCCTTACGCTTGTAAAAGCAGGATATATTGTATTGGTATTTATGCATTTAGGATTTGAGCGAGCCACTTTTAAATGGACAATATTAATTCCAGCATTTATACTTATTCCTTACCTGCTTTTTATCTTACTTTCAGAGGGAGGGTATGCTTATTTTATGATGTAATATGACCACTGCCTCAATTAAAAAATGGATAGGTTTGCTTGCAATATTAGCTCTTCCAGGAATTATTTACTTTTATGTTACAAAGGCAGAAAATCATTTTATGCCATTGGCAACAATAGGGGTTAAGGGGCATACTATACCAGCATTTTCTTTTATAAATCAGAATAATGACAGTATTACCAATGCAGATTATAATGGGAGTATTTATGTGGCAAATTTCTTTTTTACCAATTGTCCAACCATTTGCCCAATAATGACCAATAAAATGAAATATGTTCAGGACAAATTAAGTGTTTACCCTAATATTAAATTTTTATCACATACGGTTGACCCTGAAAATGACAATCCAGAAAAACTTTTGGAATATGCAAATTCTATGCAAGCAGATTTGACAAATTGGAATTTTGTAACAGGAGATAAAGATAAAATCTACAAGATTGCAGCTTCTTATTTTTTAAATGTAAACAAAGATGAATTAGCCCCAGGAGGTTTTTTACATTCAGAATATTTTGTGCTGATTGACAAAGAACGAAAGGTGCGATCAGGAATGGATATTTACGGAAATCCTTATGGTGCTTATGATGGCACAAGTGATAAAGAGGTAAAAACTTTAATAAAAGACATTAGAGTGTTGATGGCTGAATACAAACAAAAAGAAAATCAGGATGAAAAATAGTAGATTATATAATGCGATATTATTTTTTGTTTTTCTTTTGGTTTCTCAAAATGCAGATTCCCAATGCGCTATGTGCAAAGCTGTGGTTGAAGCCAATCTGGAAAGTGGAGGAAGTATTGGTGCAGGCCTAAATGATGGCATATTATATTTGATGGCAATGCCCTACATCTCCATTCTTGTTGTGGGCTTAATTTGGTATAATCTAAAAAAGGAGCCAAAAAGCTAAAATCTTCTTACATTTGCGACTCACAAAAATTTAAGATGAAGAAATATTTTCTTTTCTTGATAGCAACTGTATGTACTTTAAATTCATTTTCTCAAAAAAGCTGGACCTTACAAGAGTGTATAAAAAGGGCAAAAGAGGAAAATTTGGATATAAAGCAAGCCAAGCTTTCAGTTTTATCCTCTGAGCAACAACTCCTGCAATCCAAACTTTCTTTATTTCCTTCTTTAAATGGCGGTGGCTCACAAGGATATAATTACGGAAGAACGGTTGACCCTTACTCCAACGAATTTACTAATCTGAATGTAAAAACAAATAATTTTTCTCTTTCTTCTTCTGTTACTCTTTTTAGCGGTTTCCAAAACATCAATAAAGTAAAGAGAGATAATTATGAGTATATGGCAAAAAAATACGATATCGAAAAAGTAATAAATGATATCTCCTTAACTGTGGCAACTGATTTTTTACAACTACTTTTCAATAAGGAATTGGTTATAATGGCAGAAAAGCAATTGGAAATATCCATTCAGCAAAAGGAAAGAATCAGCAAATTAGTAAGTGCTGGGCAACTGGCAAAGAGTTCCTTACTGGAAACTAACTCGCAAGTAGCCGCAGAACAATTACAATTGGTAAAAGCCAAAAACCAAAAAGAAATAGCCCTTTTGAACATCAAACAATTATTAGAAATTCAGGCAAATACAGATTTTGAAATTCTGGTTCCGGCAATTGCTTTACCAAAACAGAATAAAATCCAAAGCACCCAAGAAATTTATAATGCTGCATTGGAGGTTTTCCCTAATGTTAAAAGTGCAGAATACCGACTAAAAAGTAGTGACAAATCTTTGGCTATTTCCAGAGGAGGAAGAAGCCCTAGAATTACGCTAAATGGCTCAATGGGCTCTGGTTATTCGGATGCAAGAACAAGAATTTTAGGAGTGGATTCATTAGGCATGTTTCCATCTGGCTATCAAACTGTTTCAGGTGAAAGCGTATTGATGCCCATTTTAAACTACCATTCTGAAATTACGCCATTTAATCAGCAATTAAAAGATAATTTTTCCCAATCACTAAGTTTTTCACTTAGTATACCTCTGTTTAATGGTTGGATGACCAACTCTTCAATCGCCAATGCGAAAATTGGGGTATTGAGCGCCAAAAACGAATTACAAAAAACAAAAAACCAATTACGAAAACAAGTAGAACAGGTAAGGGCAGATGTAATTGCTGCCGAAAAACAATATGAGTTTGCCAAAAAATCATCAGAAGCATTGCAAGAATCATTTACCTATAATGAGCAAAAATTTAATGAAGGCATGCTCAATGTTTATGATTATAATGATGCAAAAAACAAACTCATAAAAGCAGAATCAGATTTATTGCAAGCAAAATATGATTATTTATTCAAAATTAAAATCCTTGATTTCTTCATGGGAAAACCATTAACACTCTAAACTATGAAAATATTTATCGTCTTATCCATTGTTGCCTCCATTTTCTATTTTTTTGGCAAAAAAAAGCAAAACAAAAAACTCAAAAAATTAGGAATCGGCATTTTTGTATTGGCTTTCATCATGCTAATCGCCACACTTACAGGAGTTGTTAAAACAGAGGAAGTTCAGCAAGTAGAAACAGAAAAAGTGAAAAGAAGAAGCATTATCGAAACTGTTTCGGCTAGTGGGAAAATACAACCAGAAGTGGAAGTAAAAATATCTCCG
The DNA here is from genome assembly GCA_950069165.1 of uncultured Flavobacteriales bacterium. Classification (GTDB taxonomy): domain Bacteria; phylum Bacteroidota; class Bacteroidia; order Flavobacteriales; family BACL11; genus DUAL01. Next base: position 2,479 of record CATMIT010000041.1, on the reverse strand, counting down.
GATGTATCAGGAGAAATAGTGGAACTACTAGTGAAGGAAGGAGACAGAGTAAACAAAGGAGATTTGCTACTAAAAATAAAACCAGACATTTACAAATCAATTTTAGAAAGAAATAAAGCCTCTGTAAATACTGCAAAAGCAAACTTAGCAAAATCCAAAGCACAATTAGCCAAAAGCAAAGCAATCTTTAATAGAAACAACCGACTCTATAATCAAGAGGTAATTTCCTTATCAGAATTTGAGCAAATTGAAGCGACTTATATAGTAGCAAACTTAGATGTAGAAAGTTCAGAATATGCAGTAAGTAGTGCGAAAGCATCCTTAAATGAAGCAGAAGAAATTTTGAATAAAACTTTCATTTATGCACCAGTGGATGGCACTATTTCCAGATTAAATGTAGAACTTGGCGAAAGGGTAGTTGGCACTGGGCAAATGTCTGGAACTGAGATTATGCGTCTGGCAGACTTAAGCATCATGGAAGTTGCAGTGGAAGTAAACGAAAATGATATTGTTCGAGTGCATCTTGGCGATACTTCCCTTATTGAAGTAGATGCTTTTTTGGGGGAGCAGTTTAAAGGAGTTATAACTGAAATTGCGAACTCAGCCAATGTAAGTGGAGTAAGCGCTGACCAAGTTACCAATTTTGAAGTGAAGATTAGAATTTTAGATAACACAAATTTCCGACCTGGAATGACAGCTTCTGTTGAGGTGCAAACCAAGTTGGTGCAAGATGTGATTTCGGTTCCTATTCAAGCAGTAACCACAAGAAAAGACACAGCAGAAAATTCAGGTAACAAAAAAGTAGAATGTATTTTTAGATTCGAAAACGAAATAGCAAATTTCACTATTGTAAAAACAGGAATTCAGAATGATAAGTACATCCAAATTTTGGAAGGTATATCAGATAGTGATGTAGTAATTGTTGGACCGTATTCCTTGGTTTCCAAAACATTGAAAGATGGCACAAAAGTTGAAAGTAAAAAGAGTGGAAATGATGGAGAAAAAAGAAAAAGCGGTTTTAGTGTAAAAGTTAGCACAGAATAAATGGCACTTATCTTGCTTATAGAAACGGCTACCAAAAGTTGCTCGGTTTCCTTAGCTTCTGATGATAAAATTATTGCTACAAAACAGGAGGTTAATGAGCAATATTCTCATGCCGAAAAACTTACTGTTTTTATTGCAAAATTATTTGAAAATCAAGATTTCACTATTCAAGATTTGGACGCTATTGGGGTGAGTAAAGGGCCTGGTTCTTATACGGGTTTGCGCATTGGCGTCTCCACAGCAAAGGGGCTTTGCTATGCATTGGACATTCCACTTATTGCCATTTCTACTTTGCGTGCTATGGCTTTTGGAATGGCTAAAAAAGAGGAATCCAATTTGTATTGTCCCATGATTGATGCACGTAGGATGGAGGTTTATAACGCTTTTTTTAATGCAGAAAATAAGGAAATTAGAGGGGTACAAGCCAACATTATTAATGAGAAATCTTACCAAAAGGAATTAGAGAAAAGTGTGCTATTTTTTGGAGATGGAGCAGAAAAATGTAAAGCAATTATTAGGCATAAAAACGCTAAATTTTTAGATGGGATTTATCCAAGTTCCAAAGATATGGTTGTCCTAGCCATGCAAAAATATGCAAATAAAGATTTTGAGGATGTTGCTTATTTCGAGCCTTTTTATCTTAAAGATTTTGTTGCAGGAAAAAAGGCCTAACTCCTTTTCCTTCTTGTGCTTGCCTTAAATTTATCTTTGAACGATCCTTCTGCCCCACCTCTTCTTGGGCTACTCTTTCTTTTGTTACTGCTACTGCTTTTTCTTTTTGCATCAAATCTTTTTCTACCACTTCCTTTTGAAGTTCTTCTGAAATCACCGCTATCAGAAGTTGGGGGTTTTGAAACTTCTACCGATACTCTATTGCCGTTCCAGTTGGCATTTGCTAGTCCTGCTAATACATCTTGTTCATGATTGCTGTCCACTTCAAAAAAGGAAAATTTACGCAAAATGTCAATCTTTCCAATTGGGATGTTCCTTTGGCGAGTGTATTCATTGATAAGTCCAATTAGGTTGTGTGTTTCCAAGTTTTGCAATTTTCCTAAATTGATAAAGAAACGAGTATAACCTTCTTCTGCATGCCCTGTACTTCCTCCTTTTTTCTCTTTTCTTTCATTTCTTCCCCTTTCATTTTTTCTTCCTCTCTCACTTTTACTATTTACACTGATGTTAAGGTCAGGCGCGTTTTTATAAAAGGAAAGAAAACGATTAAATTCTGCTGAAACGAAATGTTTTAAAAGATCTTCTTTGTCTAAGTGAGCCAACTTTTCTTCAATAATAGGAATGTATTTTTCTATCTGTTCATTAACATCCGTTTTTACTACTTTATCGATAAGGGTAAGTAGTTGAATAGCACAAATTTCTTCTCCATTTGGCACTTGTTTTTGTGTCAAATCTTTTTTAAGCATTTTACTAATGGCTTGCA
>CATMIT010000040.1 GCA_950069165.1 uncultured Flavobacteriales bacterium | reverse complement strand
GTAATCTCCATTCCAAAGTGAATAATAGTAGACTGCATCATGCATGTATTCAATGGAATTTTTCCAAAGGTCAGCTTCATTGTTAGTGAACATTGTCCAAAGGGTAACTTTTTCTTTAGTATGTGGAACTTCAACTTCACCTTTTAAAACATGAAATCGTTTGTCGGCAAACCATCCAAAATCATGAATATTATTTTGTGTATATCGCAGGGTCTTAGTAGTTAAATCAGAAAGCGGAAAACTCAAATCATCACTGAATTTTGTTATTGTATCAGTTACTTTAGCTAACTGATTTAATCTTTTTATCTCTCCTTTATTTTGCAAATCACCTGTAGCACCCACCGTATAATTAGATGGTAAAGTAATACTGACATCAAAACTACCAAATTCAGAATAAAACTCACCTTGGTCTAAATAGGGCATTGGGTGCCATCCATCTTTATCATAAACTGCAGGCTTAGGATACCATTGCGTAATCATATAGGACTGTTTTACATGTCCTAATCGAGAAAATTTTGCATCAGGTATTTTAACAAAAAAGGGTGTTGAAATTCGTATAGATTCACCAGCTCGTATAGGTTTATTTAAGATTAATTTACATATATCAATATGTTCAGGATCATAATCCCATCTTACAATTTTACCATCTACTTTAAAGTTTAGTCCGTCTATATAACCTCTTTCATTCTCTGATGCATAATATAATGAAGTACTGCCATTCTCAACCTTTTGTTTGCATAAGGCAGTAGAATTGTCTTTATAAGCATTAGGCCATAGGTGGAACCATATGAACCCTAAATCATTTGGTGAATTATTGGTGTAATCAATATATTCCATACCGTTTAAAGTATGATTTTCATCATTTAATTCAACATCAATAGTATAATTAACTTCTTGCTGAAAATAATCTTGTGCTGATAAGTTGAGACATAAAAGTGTTAGTATTCCTAGTGTTACTTTTTTCATTTTTTAAATATATTATTCTAGTTCACAACTAATACAAGTAAGTCCTTCTTTTTCCATTTTCCAATAGTGGCCAAGCATATCATAATCCCACATATTGTGAACATTTTTAATGTCGTAAACTAAGTCCTCTAAACTATGGTCTAAGAAAACAACCATACCTACAGGTAATTCTAAAGTTAAATCTAATTCTTGCATGCGCCATTTTTGCGTAGAGATGGTGAAAAAGTCATCAAAAATTAGATTATCATCTTCTAGTGTAAATTCAAAACCAATTCCTTCTGTCATTTCTTTTGCAAGATGCTTATTTTTACCCCTTGCAGTAGCTTCTTTAATTAAATTAAAATTATCATTTTTACTTTTTACAACATCTAACTGCATTCCAATACCGATTAAGTTATCTTCAAATGGAGTGACTTTAAATCCTTTTGCGTCAAATACATTATCGAACACTCTATCAACATCATTCATACTTAAATAAAGAGTATCACTTTCTGTGATTATATTTTCAATAATTGTGTTTTTTGCTTCTTCTTGAAATTCTTTTGAAATATCTTTTACTGAACTACCAAGAAAAAATAAAGAAATTAGCCATAAAACAAATATTCCTATTTTGTAATTCATATGTATTCTGGTGTTATTAACTAATCTTAATCCAAACAGAATAACTGCAACAATTGGTATACCAATAAAGAGAAAGAGCCATGTTGCTAATGTGTCGCTAAAGATAGAATCATTTAATACATACGCAAATAATAAATCGTTTTGGAATAAAACTGCTTCTCTAGAAAATAAAAGAGCGAAAATAATTAAAAGAAGAAATCCGCCTAATGCAATCGAAAAAATTCCAAAGCAACTTCCTACAAATTTAAATACTCCTTTAATTACACGGATAAAGAAATCAACTATTTTTCTGAAAAAACTATTTGCTCCAAATATTTCTTTAGTGAACTTCTTGTCAAAATCTCTTATTTTACCTTCTATAATATTCAATTCATTTTTAATGTTTTTTTCAATATTATTGATGTTTACTTTTTCTCCTTTCATCTCTAATTTTTCGGCAGTGGTTTTGGCAGAAGGTATTGCAATCCAAAGAATTATATATATTATAGGTGCTCCAGGTCCAATTGCAAATAATAGACATATAAATATAATTCTAAACCAAAATATATTTATATCAAAATAATTAGCCATTCCACTACAAACTCCACCAATCATTCTCTCCTCTTCATCTCTGAAAACTTTTCTTCTTTTTCCTTTGTTTAAGTCTTCATCTTTAAACTGTCTTTCTTGAGAACTCTCCACATCAATTTCATCATCATATTGGCTAGGGTCACCCATTATTGAAGTTATTTCATTTATATCAGTAAGTGAAATCGCTTCTTTTTTTATCATTCGTTCAGTAAAAAGCTCAGCTATTCTTCCTTCAATATCTTTCAATATTTCATCTCCACCTTCTTCATTTTTAAAATGATTTTTAAGTGTATTTAGGTAATTGTTCAATATTTCGAAAGCATCCTCATCAATATGAAATACAATTCCTGCTAGGTTAATGTTAACTGTCTTATTCATCTTATTTTGTTTTAGTTGTTAATCGTACTGCTTTTGCTAAATCTTTCCAAGTGCTATCTAATTCTATTAAAAATGCAATTCCTTTATCGGTTAAAGAATAATATTTTCTGGGTGGTCCTGCAATAGACTCTTCCCAGCGGTATTGTAATAATTCAGCATTTTTTAAGCGAGTAAGTAGGGGATATAGCGTTCCTTCTACCACTATCATTTTTGCTATTTTTAGCTTTTCGATAATATCAGAAGGGTAGGCCTCACCATTTTTTAATATGGAAAGGATGCAGTATTCCAAAATCCCTTTTCGCATTTGTGATTGTGTATTCTCAATTTTCATGCTGCAAACATATATAAAAATATAGTACTATGCAAAGCAAAGTACTATTAGAAAATTTAATAGGGGGTAATTACTTAATTTATAAGTCTTATTTTAGCAAAATATCAGCAATAACAAATGTTCCAAAAATGATGGATGCAATGCCATTTGTGGTGAAAAATGCTAAGTTCACTTTGCTTAAATCATTGTGTTTAACTAATGTGTGTTGGTAAACAAGTAGGGCTGAGAAAATCCAAAAACCAATCCAATAGTATAATCCAAACTCACCCAATGATCCTGCAATACTCAGTGCTGAAAAAGTTAAAAAATGTAAAAGGGTAGAAAGTGTTAAAGCATTCCTTTTCCCTATGAATACAGGGATAGAATGGAGTTCTTGGGCTTTATCAAACTCCTCATCTTGCAAGGAATAAATAATATCAAAACCACTTACCCAAAAAAGCACGGCTGCTGAAAATAGGAGAGGGATGATATTAAACTCACCACTAACTGCCAAGTAAGCCCCAATAGGAGCAAGGGAAAGCCCTAATCCTAAGACTAAATGACAAAGTGCAGTGAATCGTTTGGTGTAACTATACCCTAATATTGTAATGAGTGCAATTGGTGATAATGCAAAACAAAGTGAATTGATAAAGTATGTGGTTGCTATAAATAGTAAAGAGATGATGATGACAAAAAGCAAAGCTGAGTTTGCTTTAATACTTCCATTTGGAATTTCTCTTATTGCAGCAGTTCTTGGGTTAGTCGAATCAATATCTCTGTCAATAAAACGGTTAAAAGCCATTGCTGCCGAGCGTGCAAAAACCATGCAAAGCACCACATAAATAATGGTAATCCATTCAAATTCGTAAGATTTTGTTGCTAAGAAAAAACCAATTAATGCAAAGGGCATTGCAAATATTGTATGGCTAAATTTTATTAATGAGAGATATTTTCTCATAAACTAAAAAGGAATATTAATCTCAAATGATATTGTAGAATCTTTTGTAATTAGCCAATTTTTATCAAATTTTCCAATATCTAACCAAAACAGTCCGTTAGGGTGGTCCTTTTCTCTAATAAGTTCCCATTTTCCTTTAAGAGTTGCAGTAGTCTTTGAAATAAGTTTCAAATCTAAAATCTCAAATCTAAGTTCTCCCATACTAGATTTTGTTGGATAACTGTTTTTATATCTTTTTAAAGTATTTTCCCAACCAAATGCTGGTTTATGATTTAGTGATGTGAAAATTAATTTTTCAGAATTCCAATACCCTAGCATAAATCCATCAATATCTCCATTATTCCAACATTCTTGTTGGGAGGCTAACATCTTTTTTATAGCATCAATCTCGTTAGGATCCTGTTTTAGGGTATTAATAGTATTGTTATTATTCATATTGCAAGACAACAATATAAGAAGGAATAAGGTAAATAGTTGTTTCATAATTTTCGGACCAAATCTAGTGAAATTTATCTATTATATTTTACGATATTTGCAAACAATTATGAGTACTACAAAACCAAACATACCAAAAGGAATGCGTGATTTCACATCTGAAGTTATGTTCAGAAGAAATTACATTTTTGAAACTGTGAAATCAGCTTTCGAACGCTATGGTTATGCACCAATTCAAACGCCAGCAATGGAGAATATTGAGACCCTAACGGGTAAATATGGTGATGAAGGGGATCGTTTGATTTTTAAGGTGTTGAATTCAGGAGATTATTTATCCAAAGCTAATTTGGATGAGAATATAACTTCAAAATCATTAACAAAATCAATTTCAGAAAAGGCATTACGTTATGATTTAACCGTTCCTTTTGCTCGTTTTGTAGTGCAGAATAGAAATGAAATTACCTTTCCTTTTAAGCGTTATCAAATGCAAAATGTATGGCGTGCCGATAGGCCTCAAAAAGGAAGGTATCGTGAATTTTACCAATGTGATGCTGATGTAATTGGCACAGATTCTTTACTTTGTGAAGTAGAGTTAGTGCAATTGTATGATGATGTATTTACAATGTTAAATATCCCAAATGTGAATATTTATATCAATAATCGTAAGGTGCTTAGTGGGATGGTAGAGCTTATGGGAGCAACTGATTTATTTGAACAGATTGTGATTATCTTAGATAAACTAGATAAAATTGGCATTGAAAAGGTAAAAGAGGCAATGGAAAGTAAAGGAGTGAAAAAAGAGGCTCTTTCTATTTTAGTTACTTTCTTAAATACTACAAATGTTTCGGATTTATCTGCTCTTTTAGAGCAATCAGAAATAGGTAAAAGAGGATTGGAAGAATTACAATTTGTAATCAATTCAGTTTCGGATTTAGGTTTACAATCCGCTAATTTAATATTTGATATTACGCTAGCCAGAGGGCTGAATTACTACACAGGTTGCATCTTGGAAGTAAAAGCAAAAGACGTTAGCATTGGCTCAATAGGTGGAGGCGGAAGATATGATGATTTGACCGGTAATTTTGGTTTGGATGATGTTTCAGGAGTTGGAATTTCCTTTGGTATTGACAGGATTTATTTGGTAATGGAAGAACTTGGTTTATTCCCCGAAAACATAGATGTAAGCACCAAAGTAATGTTTGCAAATTTTGGCAATAAAGAGGCCGCTTATTGCTTGCCTTTATTAAAAGAGTTAAGAGCAAATGGAATCAGTTCAGAATTGTATCCAAAGGCTGCTAAAATGAAAAAGCAAATGACTTATGCTAATAATAAAGGCGTGCAGTTTGTAATTATGGTGGGGGAAGATGAAATGGAATCTGGAATATTATCGGTAAAAAATATGGAAAGTGGTGAGCAAAGAAATTTGAACATTAATGATGTAATAAAAGAATTATCATAAATGGTAAAGGCATATAAAATAGGAGAACAGCCTCTTACACTTTCTGTAGTTGCTGAAATTATAGCAAGCAATACTCCTTTGGCTTTGAGTCAAGAGGCAAAAAAGAAAATTAAGGATTGTCGTAAATTTTTAGATAAAAAAATAGCAAAATCTGACCAACCAATATATGGAATCAATACAGGTTTTGGTTCGCTTTGCAATTATAAAGTTTCAAAAGATGAATTAAAAAAATTACAAAGGAATCTGGTTCTTTCTCATGCTTGCGGAACAGGAGATGAGGTGCCACAGGAAGTGGTTAAAATTATGCTTCTACTTAAAGCACAATCTCTTTCTTACGGACATTCAGGAGTACAATTAAAAACTGTGGAGCGCCTAATTGACATGTTCAATAATGAGGTGCTACCGCTAGTGTATCAGCAAGGAAGTTTGGGTGCATCTGGCGATTTGGCACCCTTGGCTCATCTTTCATTATCACTTTTAGGTGAAGGAGAAGTGTATTTTGAAGGTAAAAAGAAAAAATCAAAATCGGTGTTAAAGCAACTTAATTGGAGCCCAATTCAATTGCAATCTAAGGAAGGTTTGGCACTACTTAACGGCACCCAATTTATGGGTGCTTATGGCGTATTATCTTTGATAAAAGCACAAAAACTATCTTATTTGGCAGATATGATAGGAAGCATTTCCTTAGAAGCATTTGATGGTAGAAGTGAGTGTTTTGATGTTTTACTACATCAAGTTCGACCACATAAAGGACAATTAAAATCAGCAGCAAATATTCGTGAATTTTTGAAGGGTAGTAAAATTCAAAAAGGGGAGAAGGAGCATGTGCAAGACCCTTATTCTTTCAGATGTATGCCACAAGTGCATGGCGCAAGCAAAGATGTGATTAACCATGTAAAAAGTATATTTACTACAGAAATCAATTCAGTAACGGATAATCCAACCATTTTTATAGAGGAAGACAAAGTAATTTCTGGTGGTAATTTTCACGGACAACCACTTGCAATGGCAATGGATTATTTAGCAATAGCCCTTTCAGAATTGGGTTCTATTTCAGAAAGAAGAACTTATCAATTGATCTCAGGATTGAGAGGATTACCAGAATTTTTAGTTGCAAATCCAGGGCTTAATTCAGGCATGATGATCCCCCAGTATACGGCAGCAAGTATTGCAAGCCAAAATAAGCAATTGTGTACGCCTGCTTCAGTAGATTCTATTGTTTCATCAAACGGACAAGAGGATCATGTAAGTATGGGCGCAAATGCCGCAACAAAACTTTACAGAGTAGTTGAAAATACCGAGCGTATTTTAGCAATTGAACTACTAAATGCTACTCAGGCATTGGCTTTCCGGAATGCAAAATCTTCTGATTTTATTGAAGGAATTTTGGATATTTACAGAGATGAAGTTGATTTCTTAGATACTGATAGACTCTTGCATAATGATATTGAAAAATCTATAGGCTTTTTGCAAGGACTTTCGATAGATTCAGAATTACTTTAATTCTCAAAAACATACTCCAATATATTAGCGCCCATTTGAAGGGCTTTTAATCGGATGTATTCACTGTCATTATGGATTTCTGCATCTTCCCATCCATCACCAATATCACTTTCGTGCGTGTAAAGAAGTACTAATCTTCCATCAATAATAATACCAAATGCTTGAGATGGACTTGCATCATGCTCATGGATTTTAGGTAGCCCATTTGTAAATTCGTATTTTCCATGGAATATTGGGTGATTTGTAGGTAGTTCTACTAAATCGGTTTCTGGAAATACTTTTTTTATTTCTGTACGCACAAAAGGATCCATTCCGTAATTATCATCAATGTGTAGGAAGCCACCCCCTAAAAGATAGTTGCGTAAATTTTCTGTTTCACTAGCATTGAAAACTACATTTCCGTGTCCTGTCATGTGCAAGAAAGGATAATTAAAAATATCGCTACTACCTACTTCCACTGTTGCAGGCTCTTTTTTTATATTAGTACCAATGTTCTCGTTTGAAAAAGCAATGAGGTTGGGTAGGGCAGTAGGGTTAGCATACCAATCCCCACCACCACCATATTTAAGTATAGCTATTTCATAGGTGTTTTGCCCAAAAGTAAATAGGGGGAGGAAGATGAGTGTTTTTAAAAGGGTTTTCATTATTAAAGTTTATTAATTTCAATAATGTCATAATAATTTATTAAACGATATGTAGAATTATTATTAGTTAGGTAATACAACTGTAGTTGCTCTTTTCCATGAGAAGAAAACACACCATAAAATGTATTTTCATTTGTAACAATATTAATAAAATCATATCTAAAAATGGAGGTTTTGATGTTGTCTATATTTATTTTTTGGTATTGTTTATTTTCAATTTTTGAGAAGTCTAAATAATAATCTCTTAATATATCATCAACTTCTTTCTCGTCTTTAAATTCTAAACTATTAGATTTTTTTTGATTTTGTTTCATATATTTTTTTCCAAACCATTTGTCAGAGTCTATTATTATTCCAGTGCCAACTAGACAAGTAATACTACCTATAATTGCAAGTGCGGGTGCAGCAGTAATACTGCCAATAATAGCCAACTATTGAAACCACAACTCCTGTTATAAATTCTTTGTGATGTGAATTTAGATTTTCTTTTACAGTATTAAGTTCATTTCTTAATTCTATAATTTCCTTATCCTGTCCTAAGGAAATGAAAGGTACAAGTAAAAAGATAAAAAGTATTTTTCTCATAAGTCTAATTTTTAATATTTACTGTATGCACGGCCACTAAGCCTGCCGTTTCTGTACGCAATCTAGTTTTTCCCAAACTTACCGCTTTATATTGGTTTTGCAAAGCCATTTCAATTTCAGTAGGTGAGAAGTCGCCTTCAGGCCCTATAAGTATGAGTGTTCTCTCTTCTTTTTTCTTTTCTCTCAACCCTTGTCTCAAGCTATCCCCACAATGTGCAATGTATTTGTTGCCTTCAAAATCTTGTTTTACAAAGTCCTTTAAGCTAATCGCTTCATTCATTTTTGGTAAGTGAAATTTTAAGGATTGTTTCATAGCTGAAAGTAAAATTCGGTTACACCTTTCTGTTTTCAGTACTTTGCGTTCTGAGCGGCTGCAAATAATTGGTGTAATTTCATCAATGCCAATTTCACATGCTTTTTCCAAAAACCATTCAAATCGATCCATGTTTTTGGTAGGAGCAATAGCAATGTGTAAATAATAATTGTGCTGTTTTTCTTTCTGTTGTTTTTCCACTATGCTAACTCTGGTTTTCCTAGAATCAGCAGTCATTATTTTTGCAATTAATAAATTGCCTTTCCCATCCGTAAAGTTGAGTGTGTCGCCATCTTTTTTTCTTAGTACTTTGCAAATATGTTTGCTTTCCTCAGAACTTAGGGTAAATTCATTTTCGGTGTTGTTAGTAAAGAATAATTGCATTTTTCAAAAGTATAAAAAAAGCCGAGCATTTGCTCAGCTTCTTTAATATCTAACTAGTCAAATCTAATTTCTTACTGTTGCCTTAGGTGCTGCATCTAAAATTTCAGCATTTGCATTTTCAGTAAACTTAGTAAAATTAGCATTGAATGCATCCGCCAATTCATTAGCTTTATCATCATAAGAATTTTTATCAGCCCAAGTATTTCTAGGACTCAAAATCTCTGATGGCACATTAGGACATGTAGTTGGCATTTGCAAACCAAAAACCACATGTTTTGTATAATCAACTCCTTCCAACTCTCCATTTAGGATAGCCGTAATCATAGCTCTTGTGTATTTTAGTGATATTCTTTCTCCCACACCATACACACCTCCTGACCAACCCGTGTTAATCAACCAAACATTTACGTTATTCTCTCTCATTTTCTCGCCTAACATTTCCGCATATTTTGTAGGATTTAATGGCATAAATGGAGCCCCAAAACAAGCCGAGAAAGTTGTTTGTGGCTCAGTAACGCCTGCTTCAGTTCCTGCTACTTTTGCAGTATATCCTGAAATGAAATGATACATGGCTTGCCCTGCTGTTAGTTTTGATACAGGAGGTAACACCCCAAAAGCATCAGCTGTAAGAAAGAAAATATTCTTTGGGTTTTTTCCCAATGATGGTTTCGCAATATTTTCAATATGATCAATAGGGTAACTCACTCTTGTGTTTTGAGTAATAGTTGTGTCCTGATAATTTACCTCATTGCTGCCTTCAAAAAAGGAGATATTTTCCAATAGCGCACCTGATTTAACAGCTGCAAAAATATCTGGCTCCTTTTCAGAAGAAAGGTCAATACATTTTGCATAACAACCTCCTTCAAAGTTAAATACTGCATCCTCACTCCATCCGTGCTCATCATCCCCAATTAAAAATCTGTTTGGGTCAGCTGAAAGGGTAGTTTTTCCAGTTCCTGAAAGGCCAAAGAATACTGCTGTATCACCCTCTTTACCTGTGTTTGCACTGCAATGCATGGCCAATACATTCTTTTGGTAAGGCAAAATAAAATTCAGTGCCGAGAAAATCCCTTTTTTGATTTCACCAGTATAACCAGTACCACCAATAAGAATGATTTTTTTTGTAAAATTAAGGATAGCAAAATTGTGCTGACGAGTTCCATCAACTTCTGCATTAGCCATAAATCCTGGTGCATTAAGGATAGTCCATTCCGACTCAAAGTTTTCAATTTCTTCATCTGTTGGCCGTAAGAACATATTGTAAGCAAATAAATTGCTCCAAGCATATTCATTCACCACACGAATGTTCATTCTATATTTTTCATCAGCACAGGCATACACATCTCTTACATAAAGTTCTTTCTCGCTCATGTAATCCAACACTTTTTGGTGTAGTGCATCAAATTTATCTTCATTAAAGGATAAGTTAATATTTCCCCACCACACTGAATTTTCAGTGATAGCATCACGCACAATAAATCGATCCATTGGTGAACGACCCGTGAACTCTCCAGTATTGATGTTAATTGCTCCTGTTGAGGTTAGTGTTGCTTGTCCTTTTTCAATTGAAATTTTAGCTAATTCTTCTGGGGATAAGTTCCAGTGAACGGTAGCATTTTTTATTCCTAAATCAGAGATGGTAGCATTATTTGCTCGCTTGCCTGTTTCGGTCATAATGTAGTTTCGTTTTTGTTTTAAGGGTGCGAAAATAAGGATAATTCTCTTTAACAGTATGAGATTAGACATTCTTTTTATATGGATTAATTTCATGAAGATTACCAAATAAATAATATTTTAGCCAAGAATTTTTATAATGAAGATGAAAAAGATATTAGTAATAGGAGCAGGCCGCTCGGCAGTAACATTAATAAAGTACTTATTAGATAATGCAAAAGCAAATAATTGGTTTGTTAGAGTGGCTGATTTTTTAGAAGATTTAGCAAAAGAAGCAGTTGCAAATCATAGTAGTGGAAAAGCAATTTTCTTTAATGTTACTGATGATATGCAAAGAGAAAGTGAGATTTCGGATTCTGATATTGTTATTTCCATGTTACCAACTCGTATGCATATTTTGGTGGCTAAGGATTGTGTGCGTTTGGGTAAAAACTTGGTGACAGCATCTTATGTATCCAAAGAAATTTTAGCTTTGGATGAAAAAGCAAAACAGGCAGGAATTATTCTGCTAAATGAAATAGGGTTAGACCCTGGAATTGACCATATGTCGGCCATGCAAGTGATTGATGAGATTAAAGTAAATGGGGGAGAACTTACTTCTTTTAAATCTTATTGTGGAGGATTGGTACATCCCGATTTTGATAATAATCCTTGGAATTATAAATTCACATGGAATCCCAGAAATGTAGTGTTAGCTGGGAAAGGAACAGCACAATATATTAAGCAAGGAAGATACAAATATATTCCATATCATAAACTGTTTGAGCGCACGGAAATCATTTCTGTTTTGAATGCTGGAGAATTTGAAGGCTATGCCAATCGGGATTCATTAAGTTATCGAAAAGCGTATGGATTAGATAAAATTCCAACTCTTTTAAGAGGAACACTAAGGAGAAAAGGTTTTTGCAAATCATGGAATATGTTTGTTCAATTGGGCATGACGGAAGACACTTATGTGGTTGAAAATACGGAGAATATGACTTATAGAGAATTTACAAATTTATTTTTTCCATTTAATAATAAGTGTACAGTGGAGAAGAAATTTTGTGATTATTTGAATATTTCAGTTGATTCAGATGAATTTAAAAAAGCAAAATGGTTAGGTATTTTTATAGACAAGAAAGTAGGGCTTAAAGATGTGACACCAGCAAAAATTTTGCAAAAGATATTAGAAGAGAAGTGGAGTTTAGCCTCCCAAGACAAAGATATGATTGTAATGCAACATCAGTTTGAATATGTACAAGATGGAGAGCTGAAAAAACTGAATTCTTCCCTTTTAGTTTTTGGAGATGATCCTAGATATACTTCAATGGCTAAGACAGTTGGCTTGCCTGTGGCTATTGCTACTAAACTCATTTTAAATGGTGATATAAATTCAGTTGGTGTAAAGATTCCAACAACTAAAGATATCTATGCTCCTGTATTAAAAGAGTTGGAAGAAAACGGGATTAACTTTGTAGAGGAGTTAGTTTAAATCCAAAAATTTCTCAGGAATTTCCACTTCCATAATCCCTTTTTCGGTATCAATATTTTTTACAAATTGCTCGTGCCAAGGGAAACAGAATTCTTTTCCATTATTACTTACATAAATAAGTTGCTGTGCAGTTTGTGAGTTGATAAAGGTAATTTTTCCTAATTCACCCATTTTCACATCTACTACCCAAAAGCCAATGAGTTGCTTTTCTGAAATATCGTTATCATCCGTTTCTGTAAAAAATTCTTTTGGCAAAAACACTTTCCTTTTAAGTATTTTTTTAGCTTCTTCTTCTGAATTTACATCCTCTAATTTTACCAGAATTACATTAGGTTTTGTGGGGCGTGCCTTTTCAATAAAGTAGGGGATTAGTTCATTGTTTTGCTCAATTAAAAAATAATCAAGCGCATTAAAATCAAAAGGGATATCAACCTCATTATAGATATTGACATCCCCTTTATATCCGTGCAATTTAAAAACTGTTCCTACTAAGAAGCAATCTTTTTTTTGCATTTTATTTGTATTTAAGCTTCTTTCGTTTTTTCTTCCTCAGCAGAATCTTCTTCCTTTTTTTCTTCAACAACTTCTTCAGTAGTTTCTTCTGCTTTTGTTTCCTCAACAACCTTCTCAGTTGCCTCTTCTGCTACTTGTTCAATTGCATTTCCTTTAACAACTTCTTCAGTAGACTCTA
>CATMIT010000039.1 GCA_950069165.1 uncultured Flavobacteriales bacterium | reverse complement strand
TGAACTTGTAGGAATAAAAGTCTGGAAAGGAATGGTTGAGGAATTAATATTCAATTATACAAACATGTGGCTATCTAGAGCTAATCTAGGCTCGATTTTTGGGAAGGCTAGAACAGTAGAAGCATTCTATCAATATTTCTTATTTGGAGATATTAAGGGCGAAATACAGCCTAGTCAATTTAACAAGGTTACAAAAGCAGTAGAACTTGCAAAGCATATTCTAGGCGAATCAATGGAAAAAGATCACGGTACATCCTGGATTGAATCAAAGATACCAGAAATTTTAAAGATTTTAGATTTGGATGCATTGATTTCTATTCCACTTTCAGTTCCACTAAAAGGTCCTGGATTGGCAATAACTCCTAATGATTTGGCTAAAGCAATGAAACAAGTTACAAAATCAAGAAAAGATGATTTTAGCAAATTTGATTCAAAAAATGTTTTAGAAGGAAAAACACCCATATCAAAAAGTAAATTTCGGAGATTTGTAATGATAGCATACAAAACGGAAAAGGGATAAAGAAGTATACGCATACTGCAAAGATAAAAGATAGAGATTAGATATTAGACAATAGACAATAGATTTTGGTTTGGGGTTTTTATGGATTAGGCTTTATGTTTTGTATTTTTGGAAAATGAAAATAAAAGAAATCACCAATTACTTGGAAAGTGTTGCCCCATTGCATTATCAGGAAAGTTATGATAATGCTGGATTGCTTGTAGGAGATGCAAACAGGGAGATAGATGCAGCACTTATAACGCTTGATTGTACAGAAGAAGTTGTGGAGGAGGCAATAGAAAATAATTGTAATCTGATTATTGCACATCATCCTATAATATTCTCTGGTTTGAAAAAAATAACAGGGCAGAATTATGTGGAGCGAACCATAATAAAAGCCATAAAAAATGATATTGCTATTTATGCCATTCATACCAATTTGGATAATATAAAAACAGGAGTGAGTGCAAAAATTGCTGAAATATTGGGAGTTGAAAATTGTAAAATTCTTTCTCCAAAAAAAGATTTGCTAAGGCAATTGGCGGTTTATTGTCCTGTTTCAGATACGGAAAAAGTAAAAGAAGCACTTTTTCAGGCAGGAGCAGGGGATATTGGAAATTATGATGAGTGTAGTTTTAGTGCCAAAGGAGAAGGGACTTTCAGGGCAAATGAGGGTTGCGACCCTCATATTGGGAATATTGGCGAAAGGCATACAGAAAAGGAGGAGAAAATAGAAGTAATTTTTCTTAAATATAAGGAAAATACAATTATTTCAGCCTTGAAACAGGCACATCCTTATGAGCAGGTGGCTTATCAAATATATATTTTAGACAATATTTATGAAAATGTTGGGGCTGGAATTGTTGGAGAATTAGCCCAAAAAGTGGATACTAATCGGTTTTTAGAAATGCTAAAAACAAAAATGCAAACCGATTGTATCCGTCATACAAAATTAGTAAAAAATCAGATAAAAAGAGTTGCTATTTGTGGAGGTAGCGGTAGTTTTTTACTCTCTAATGCTATATGTGAAAAAGCAGATATTTTCATTACAGCCGATTTTAAATATCACGAGTTTTTTGATGGGGAAAACGACATAATTATTGCAGATATTGGGCACTTTGAAAGTGAGCAATTTACAAAGGACTTAATTTATGATTTGCTTAGCAAAAAATTTAGTAAATTTGCTGTCCGATTATCAAAAGTGAATACAAACCCAATAAACTACTTTTAGAAAGATGGCAAAAACAGCAACAAAAACTACCAAAATAGCAAACATCATAACGGTAGAAGATAAATTAAAAGCTTTATACCAACTCCAATGTGTTGATTCTAACATTGATAACATTAGAGTGGTAAGAGGCGAACTTCCTTTGGAAATTCAAGATTTAGAAGATGATATTTCTGGGCTTAACACCAGAATTGAAAAATACAATGAAGAACTTACTGCTCTGGATGACAATTTAGCTGCTTCAAGATTAAAGAAAAAAGAAGCAAAAGCTTTAATTAAAAAATACGATAAGCAAATAGCTAACATCAAAAATAACAGAGAATACGAATCATTATCCAAAGAAATTGAGTTTCAAACTTTGGAAATTGAGCTTTGTGAGAAAAAAGAAAAAGAAATAAAAGCAAAAAAATTGATGAAGGATGAAGTGATTGCAGGAACAAAAGACACTTTAAAAGAAACAAAAAAAGAGTTAAAAATAAAAAATGGAGAATTGGATGAAATAACTAAAGAAACGGAAAAAGAGGAAAAAAGTTTAATCAAAAAATCGGACAAAGCACAGAAAGTGATAGAGGACAGATTGTTGAATGCATATAGTAGAATTCGTACTAATGTTAGAAACGGTTTGGCAGTAGTATCAGTTGATAGAGATGCTTGTGGAGGTTGTAAAAACATCATTCCGCCTCAGAGACAATTAGATATTAGAATGCATAAAAAAGTAATTGTTTGTGAGCATTGTGGAAGAATTTTGATTGATGCAAATATGTTTGATAAATAAGAACTAAACAAATAGTTTACTATTTAAATGGGGTTTCATATCTTTGAAATCCCTTTTTTTATGCCATGAAAAAAAAAATAATTTTATTGCTCAGCATTTTTAGTTGCCTTTTTGTTTCCGCTTCATTTGATATGAATGAGAATATGCAAAATGCATATTTGTCAATCATTGATTTAAAATTTAATGAAGGGATACGATTTATTGAAGCAGAAAAAAAGCAAAACCCTAATAACGGTCTTATTTATCTTAATGAGAATTACAAAGATTTTTTAGAATTGATTATTGGGGAGGATAAACAATTGTTTGATAAAATTTCCTCTAATAAAAGTAAGCGATTATCTGCAATAGAAAAATGCGATAAAACCTCTCCTTATTATTTATACACCAAAGCAGAGATAAATTTGCAATGGGCTTTTGCTCGGTTGAAATTCCAAGAATATTTTTTGGCAGCTTATGAAATTCAGAAAGCCTATTTTCTTTTGGAAGAAAATCAAAAGAAATTTCCGGACTTTCATCTTAATAAAAAAGGGATGGGGCTTTTGCATTGCCTTATTGGTTCCATTCCAGAAAATTATCAGTGGATTGTAAATACCATTGGGATAAATGGAGGAATTGATAAAGGGCTTAACGAATTGAACGAATTACTTTTGCTCACCGATCAAGATAAAAATTATCAAATTTACAATACAGAATTGCTTTTTTTGATTTCATTTTTGGAAATGAATTTAACCATTGAAAAAAGTAATTTTCAAAAAACTTTGGATGCAATTGGCAAAAAATACCAACAGCATTTGCTGCTTAACTTTGCGGCAGCTCGGCTTACAAGCAAATTAGGAAAAAATGAATTGACAATTGAAATTCTAAAAAACAGACCGAAAAACAAGGGGCAATTCGATTTTGCTTATTTGGAATATTTGCAGGGAATGTCAGCACTTTATTTATTAAAGCCGACAGCAAAACAGCACTTTCTTTCTTTTATTCAGCATTTTAAAGGACAGAATTACATCAAATCTGCTTACCAAAAATTAGCTTGGATTGCATTTTTAAATAATGATTTTGAAAAAAGAGATGTGTATTTTGAGATGGTTAAACAAAGAGGTACTAGTTATTTGGATGAGGACAAGCAAGCACAAAAACAGGCAGAAACAGGAGAAATATCCCATCACTTTTTACTAAGAAGTAGATTGTTTTATGACGGTGGCTATTACAAAAAAACCCTTTTAGAATTAGAAAAGATTGAAAGCCCACATTTGTTTTCCAATACAGAGAATACAATAGAATACTGGTATCGGCAGGCTAGGGTTTTTCAAAAAATGGAAAAACCAATAATGGAGGTAATTTCATCTTTCCAAAAAGCATTAGATTTGGAGCTAACATCCAATTCTTATTATACGCCCATGTCCGCCCTGCAAATTGCTATCGAATATGAAAAAATGGGGGAGAAACAGAAAGCAAAATCCTATTACAATAAATGTTTAAGCATGAAAGATTTTGATTACCAAAGAGGAATTCATCAAAAAGCCAAAGCAGGACTTAATAGAATTGCTAATTAGTAACGCAAGCCTAAAGTAAATAAGAAATTGTGTGAAGTTGTAATTATGTTGGCAGCATCTACTAAATCGGAACTATACATAAAATGCTCATCACTCCCTTCCGAGAAAACATAAGCAAAATCAACAATAAAATGCCCTTTGTCAACTCCTAAACCAAAGGTATAACTTTTCCTATCTAATTCTGTATTATCTTTGTAAGGGCTGCCATAAAGCGCATACCCAGCCCTAATCCTAAATGGTTTGTATTTCATCTCACCACCCAAACGAATATTTGTAGCTTTTGTATACAAAGAATTGATTACAGCATTTTCATTTGAAAATTTATAATTATCAGAATTGAATTTTGCAGAAGCATAATCGATTATTTCAATATCGACAGTTATGAGTCCTTTCTTTTTTATGTTTATTGCTACACTTCCAATTGCTTTCCATGGTGTTTTTAGTTCATAATTGAAATAACCAAAAGGAGAGGGATCGTACATTGTTCCTAAAGTATCGTTCCAAACAGCAGTAATTGCAGTGCTGTATTCATCTTCCATATCATAATAGGTAGATGAATGAAAAGCGCCACCCAACCTTACCCAATCGTTCAATCGGGCAATCATTCCTAATTTAAGGTTAAATCCTCTTCCAGTAGTTGTGAGTTCCTCTGAATAATCAAAGCTTTGCAAATGAGCGGCAGTATCGGAAAATTCACTTTCGGTATAAGTAGTTTTTTCATAATAATCAATACTTGGCATACCAATAGTTGCTCCCATATAAATTCTATCTTCATAAGAAGTTCCGACAGAGAAAACATATTCCCCAGCCGAGCCAGACGAATTAATTACTTTTTCCTGTTTTTTACTTAATGAAGAATTTAATTTTGAAATGTAATTTCCATTATCTATTGTATCCAATGGATCAAAAAGATAAGTGTTCCAAGCTAAAAGTTCCGTGAAACTATTCAAATTACCAATTGTGTTTCCTTGTGCATTTGCCACAAAATTATCAATCATGGATGTGTTAGTGTTTTCTCCACTAATAAAGATTCTTTTTTTGTAATTTGCAGTTCGGTTATAACCAAAAGCTAGGTTAAGGCGTTTCCATTCGTTTCCGCTTTTAGGAGAAGAAACCACATAACCAAAATTGGAAAAGTTGGAATGGTATTTTTCATCTTCATTTCTTCCTCCGCCAAAATAAGAAGTAGCAATCATATTTCCAAAGGATGGTGTAAATGATAGTTCACTAAACTGATAAAAACCTATCCCTGCTGGATTGTAACTTAAGGTTGTAAAGTCCGCTCCTAATGCGCCATAAGCCCCAGCCATTGCTGAAAATCGAGCTGTACCTACAATGTCATTTCTGGAATATCTTAATGCATCAATCTCAGTTTGTGCATTTGAATAATAAAAAAGCGATACGCTTAATAAAGTTAAAAGAAATTTATGCATTTTGTTATTTTCTTGGTTTCACACCTCTGTTTCCAGAACTATTCGATCCTGAACTTCTACTACCACTACTTCTGTTAGAACTTCCTCTAGAATTAGAGTTATAGCTTCTTCCAGAATTTGATTTTGGGGCAGTGTAAGTCCTATTATTTCCTCTGTTGGAATTGCTACTTTTGTAAGAATTGTTTTTGGTAGAGGATCTGTTATTATTACTCTTGTAAGTATTTGTTTTTACACCTCTATTAGTAGAGGATTTTGTAGTATTTGATTTTGTAACAGTTCTGTTAGTGTTTGTTTTTACACTTCTGTTTGAGTTAGTTTTAATTGTTCTTGTGGTAATTTTTTTATCAATTTCTCTATCAAACTTATTGTAAGTAGAGTTGGTGTTTTTATTATTTGGTGAATTTATTACATTTTTAACCGATCTGTTTGTGTTTGTTTTGGATGATAATGATCCTCTTGGTCCGTAATGGAAAGAGTTGTCATCATAACTATTGTTGTAGGAGTAAATCACATCATTATGATGGTTGTATCCATAATTATAATGATGATTATTTCCGTAATAGTGATGGTTGTAATAGCTATAATACGGTGAATATCCAAAACTATAATATGGCGAATAAAATGGATCGTAATAATTATAACCGTAATAGATACTCATTCCGCAATGATAAGGATTGTAGGAATACCAATAATAATCGGTATAAAGCCCTCCATAATATCCCATGCTCCAAAGTGGTCGGTGGAATCGTCTTATTCTGGCAGAATAGGAGAAATCATAATAATCATCTGCCTCATAATAATTATTTACAATTGTGCCATCTTCAATAGTGTCGCTATAGATTTCATCCTCTTGCTCTAGTTCAGTATTTTGCACAGTATAATCATCAAATTCAGCAAACTCATTAGGGCTCAAATAGTTTGCATCTTCATAGCTTTGCGTATAATAAACTGTTGTACACGAACTAAGCATAATTGTGACTAAAAACGAAAGAAATGTTGTTGTTCTCATGACTTTATTTTTTAATTTGACCAAACTAAACAAAGATAGTTTAATTTATTAAATTTGGCTTCTTAATTAGAGGAACGAAAAATCCTTAGTAAAATTACAATTTTATAATTAAATGGCAAAAAACATCACAGCAAGAGATACCGATTATTCAAAATGGTATAACGATATTGTGCAGCAAGCTGATTTGGCTGAAAATTCAGGCGTTAGGGGTTGCATGGTTATTAAGCCCTATGGCTATGCTATTTGGGAAAAAATGCAAGCTGAATTGGACAGAATGTTTAAAGCGACCGGTCATGTTAATGCCTATTTCCCTCTTTTTATCCCTAAATCGTATTTTAGTAAGGAAGCTTCTCATGTTGATGGCTTTGCCAAAGAATGTGCTATAGTGACTCACTATCGATTAAAAAATGCAGAAGATGGCAGTGGTGTAATTGTTGACCCTACTGCAAAATTGGAAGAAGAATTAATTGTCCGCCCTACATCTGAAACTATCATTTGGGATACTTACCGAAAATGGATACAATCGTATCGTGATTTACCACTTTTAATAAATCAATGGGCGAATGTGGTAAGATGGGAAATGCGTACAAGATTATTTTTGCGTACTACTGAATTTTTATGGCAGGAAGGACATACTGCTCATGCTACAAAAAAAGAAGCTGTTGAGGAAACTGAGCAAATGATTGGTATTTATGCGAAATTTGCAGAAGGTTTTATGGCTATGCCAGTTGTAATAGGAACAAAAACAGAAAGCGAAAGATTTGCAGGAGCTTTGGAGACCTATTGTATTGAGGCACTTATGCAAGATGGCAAAGCTTTACAGGCAGGAACATCCCATTTTTTAGGACAGAATTTTGCAAAAGCTTTTGATGTAAAGTTTGCAACTAAGGAAGGAAAACAAGAATATGTTTGGGCTTCTTCATGGGGAGTGTCAACTCGTTTAATAGGAGCGTTAGTCATGACACATTCTGATGATTATGGCTTAGTATTACCTCCAAAATTAGCGCCATTCCAAGTAGTTATTGTTCCAATATATAAAGGGGAGGAGCAATTGGAGGCTGTTTCAAAAGTGGCTAATAAAGTAAAAAAAGCATTAGAAGAAAAAGGAATATCAGTTAAGTTTGATAACAGGGATACACACAAGCCAGGTTGGAAATTTGCTGAATATGAATTGAAAGGAGTGCCCCTCCGTTTAGCTTTAGGGGCTCGTGATTTAGAAAATGGGACAATTGAAATAGCTCGTAGGGATACTTTGGAAAAAGAGACCTATCAAATTACTGATATTGAAAATAAGGTAGAGCATTTATTGTCCCAAATTCAAGATAATTTGTATAAAAAAGCACTTACTTTCCGTGAAGAAAAAACCTATAAAGCAGATTCAAAAAAGGAGTTTGTTAAACTGATTAATGAGGGGGGATTTGTGTATGCCCATTGGGATGGAACGAGCGAAACAGAAGAATTAATTAAACAAGAAACAAAAGCTACAATAAGATGCATTCCACTAGAAAAAACGGGAGAATCAGGTGAATGTGTTTTTAGCGGAAAACCATCTAATCAAAGGGTGTTATTTGCAAAATCCTATTAAAATGGAGAATGAGATAATTGATTTATTAAAGCAAAAGGCATGCACAAAGCAAGCTGTTTATCGAAAAACACAAGTGGTTTTTTCTGATTTGCAGAAACTGTTGAAAGCAAAAGCAAGCAGTTTGACAAAAAAAATTGCTAGCAAAGATAAATGTGTTAAGGTTTTGTATTCTTCAAAAGGAAAGTTTGAAGCTCAGTTAAAATTTTCAGGAGACACCTTGCTTTTTCACATGCATTCCAATGTTTTTGATTTCCAATCCAAGCATGCAATTCATAAAACAAAATATGTGAAAGAAGATAAATTAAGAAGTTTTTGTGGAGTGATTCATATCTATAATTTTCTTTCTGATTCCTTAAAATACAATAGAATGAATGATGAGGGCTATCTGATTGGAAGGATTTTTATCAATAAAGATTCTCACTTTTTTGTAGAGGGAGATAAACAATTGGGTTTTTTGTTTAATGATTTTATGAATCAGAAAATAAATAAAGAGGAGTTAGATAAGATTATAAATTCGGCTATGATTTATTCTTTAAATTTCGATTTGCAAACACCAAATATTAATGATGTAAATGTGGTGTCTGTTCATCAAATTTTAGAGATGAATGAAAACCAAAAAATAAGAACTGCAAAACGTTTGGGCTACAAATTTTCTTTTGAAAAATAAACGCAAGTAAGTGTTTGCTGAAAATGAAAAATAGTATAAATTTGCAAACTGTTTTTTTGAAAAATGGCCCGTTCGTCTAGTCAGGTCAGGACGCCAGGTTTTCATCCTGGTAACAGGGGTTCGAATCCCCTACGGGCTACTAAAATATTTTAATTATGGCAAATCATAAATCTGCAATCAAACGAATTAGACAATCTGAAAAAAGAAGATTATTGAATAAATACTTTCATAAAACTGCAAGAAATGCAGTTAGAAAGTTAAAAGCATTAACTTCCAAAAAGGAAGCAGCTGAGCTATTTCCTAAGGTAGTGGCTATGTTGGATAAATTAGCAAAAAGGAATATTATTCATAAGAATAAAGCCTCTAATTTGAAATCAAAATTAGCTAAATATCTCAGCTCACTATCCTAAAAAGGAAATTATTTTTTAAAGAATAAAAGGCTTAGCCCAATAGGGTCAAGTCTTTTTTTGTTATTTTTATTCGCAAATTAAATCATTCAAACTTCAAATACAGATGCTCCTTATCTACACACCCAAAATAACTTCCAGGCATAAGTATATTTTTAAGCTTTTTTTTAATGAAATTCATCAAATTAAATTTCAGATAACCGAGAGAGAGGATGAATTTAAAGCATTTGATGGGGCAAAATTGAATTATTCCAATACTAGTTTTGAGGATGAAATATTCATTGAATGTATAGGATTGCTAAATGAAAAAGGAATCAATCAACAGGATATAAATGTGAGTCCCCAAAATAATATCCCTGCTTTTTTTCAATCACAATCTGATAGTAGTATGGGTTTTGATGTTTTTTCTGCAAGTTTTTATTTAGTAAGTCGGTATGAAGAATATTTACCTTTTGTAAAAGATATTCATCAGAGGTTTCAAGCAGAAAGTTCTTTAGCCTACAAACATGATTTTCTGCAAAAGCCATTAATCAATATTTGGGCAAAATCATTAATGCAAAAGATTAAACAAAAGCACCCTGATTTAGAGGTGATTTCTCCTACTTATAATTACATTTCCACTATTGATATTGACAATGCTTTTTATTATTTGGAAAAAGGATTTGTTCGCTCATTAGCTGGGTTTTTTGCCTCTATTTTCAGTTTTGATTTTAATGGTATTCAGCAAAGGTTTGCTGTCCTTTTAGGCAAACAAAAAGACCCTTACGATACTTATGATGCTCAACTAAAATTGCAGAAAGAATATAATTTAAAAGTCATTTATTTTATTCTTTTGGCCGATTATGGATTAAACGACAAAAATATTTCTTTTACAAAAAGGAAGTTTCAGCTTCTAATAAAACGCCTAGCCGATTACGCCTCAATTGGCATTCATCCTTCCTATGGCTCAAACACTAATTTTGCTAAATTACACAAAGAAATAAAGCGATTGGAAGGGATTACAAAAAGGGAAGTTACTAAAAGCAGACAGCATTTTTTAAAACTCACGCTTCCTGAAACTTACAATCAATTAGTAGATTTTGGAATAAGGGATGATTATACTATGGGCTTTGCTTCTGCAATTGGTTTTCGTGCCAGTATTTGCTCGGCTTATACCTTCTATAATTTAGACACAGAAACCATTCTCCCCATAAAAATTCATCCTTTTGCTGTGATGGATGCTACGCTATTGTATTATCTAAAATTGTCCCCTGAACAATCCCTCACTCAAATCTCTGCATTAATTGAAGAAGTAAAAAATGTAAATGGTACCTTTATTTCGCTTTGGCATAACGATACTTTCAGCAATTACAAACAATGGAAGGGCTGGGAAAGCGTTTACAAGGAAATGATTAAAGTGGCAAAATCGTGATTAAGCTTTATGCAAATAATGAATTTGACAAAAGAAAATGGGATAGCTGTGTGGCGGATTCCCAAAATGGATTGATTTACGCTTACGCTTGGTATTTGGATATTGTTTCACCCAATTGGTCTGCTTTAATTAAAGAGGATTATAAAGCTATTTTCCCATTACCAATAAAGAAGAAATTGGGAATTTCTTACATTTCTCAACCTTTGTTCACCCAAAAATTGGGGTTATTTTCTGTTAATGATTTAGAGGATGTGAAATCTTTTTTGAAAGCTATTCCAAAAAAAGTATGGATAAGGAGTTTGCAAATTCATAATCAATTGGATAATGCCAAAACAAAAGATAATTTTGAATTAGATATTTCTGATGATGTTGAAGAGGTTAGAAAAAAATACTCTCAGAATGTGAAAAGAAATTTGAAAAAAGCTGCACAGCACGATTTGCAAATAAAAAAGTGTGAAAGCAGTGCGCTCATTGAATTGTTTAAAGAAAACAAAGGAAAAGAAGTTGCAGAATTAAACAGCAAAGCTTATTCTACATTGTTAGAATTACTAGATAAAATACAGCAAAAAGAAAAAGGAAATTGTTTGGGGGTGTATAAAGAAGGAAAGCTAATAAGTGCAGCCTTTTTTACCAATTGCCTTAAAAAGTCTGTTTTTTTGTTTTCAGCATCTAACAAAACTGCAAAGGAAATAGGGGCAAACCATTTTTTAATTGACACTTATATTGAAAATTTTAAGAAAGATTCCTTAATTTTGGACTTTGAAGGTTCAATGATTCCTTCCTTGGCACGATTTTACGCTTCATTTGGGGCAGAGAAAAAATGCTATTATTTAATAGAGAAGATATAAAAAATGAAAACAATCCACTTAGGAAAACAGAATTCTATTTTCAATCACTTTATTCGAGAGATAAGAGATGTAAAAATTCAAAATGATGCTATGCGTTTTAGAAGAAATATTGAAAGAATTGGGGAGATTTTTGCTTATGAAATCAGCAAAGAAATGGAGTATAAAAGCAAAGATATCACTACTCCTCTTGGCATTTCAACAGAAAGTTTAATGACAGAAAAACCAGTTCTTGCTACCATTTTAAGAGCAGGATTGCCTTTGCATCAAGGGTTTTTAAACTACTTTGATAGTTCCGATAATTGTTTTATTTCAGCTTATCGAAAACATAAAAAGAGTGGTGATTTTGAAGTAAAAATTGAATATATTTCCTCTCCTAACCTAGATGATGAAACCATTATTTTGTGCGATCCAATGTTAGCGAGTGGCTCTTCCATGATTTTAGCAATGGAAGCTATAATGAGCAAAGGAAACCCAAAACATATTCATATTGTTGCAATTATTGCATCTGCAGAAGGAGTGGATTATGTAAAAGAGAATATTCCCATGCAAAATTGCACCCTTTGGCTTGGAGGGGAAGATGCTGAAATGACTGCACAATCCTATATTGTCCCAGGACTTGGAGATGCAGGTGATTTGGCTTTTGGTGAGAAGATTTAAATGAAAATTAAACATATCTTTTTCGATTTAGACAGAACACTTTGGGATTTTGAAACCAATTCCCATAGCACATTAGAGGAATTATTTTCCACCTTCCATTTAAAAGAGAAAGGAATCCCAAATGCAGATAAATTTATTCAAATTTACAAAGCACATAATGAAAAATTGTGGGGACTTTACAGAGTTGGAAAAATTTCACAAAAAGATTTAAGAAGAGAACGATTTCAAAGGGCATTATCTGATTTTGGAATACAGAATTCTGTTCTTGCAGCAGCAATTGGGGAACAATATATTTACATTTGTCCTAAAAAAAATCAATTATTTCCATCCAGTATAGAAGTGTTGGATTATCTTTTTGGGAAATATAAACTACACATCATTACAAACGGATTTCATAAAGTGCAGCATGTAAAATTAAAGCAGGCCAATTTGACAAAATACTTTGATGCTATTATTACTTCCGAAAAAGTAGGGGTGATGAAACCTAACCCTAAAATATTTGAGTTTGCCTTAGAAACTGCAATTGCAAAATCAAACGAAAGTGTTTATGTTGGAGATGATTTGAAAGTAGATATTATTGGCTGTCAAAATTGCGGAATAGATGGTATATATTTTAATCCGAATAGTGAAAAACATACTGAAAAAGTTGCTTTTGAAATTAGTTGTTTGAGTCAGTTAAAGGAAATATTTTAAACCCTCCTTTTTTTAAATCCTTCCAGAAATTCGGATAGGATTTACTAACCACTTCTATATTATTTATTTGTAATTTCCCATATTTTAAACAAAGTGGAGCAAAACTCATAGCCATTCTGTGGTCCTTATAAGTTTCAATTATGTTGCTAGCATTTAGTTTTTCTAATTCATCATATGTTCTAGTGTCTTCTATAATTTTTAATAACATCTCAAGACTAAATGGTTTTT